>NZ_JBFUES010000093.1:0-12986 GCF_056403875.1 Bradyrhizobium sp. P2_E8 | reverse complement strand
GCCTCGGCAAGCCATTGTCCGGCTCCCGAGCGCTGCGTCAGCGAAAGCTGGAGAAGTGGAAGCTCGAACATCAGATGTGCGATCCACACACCGATGATCGCGCCGGAGATCTGTGCGGCGATGTAGATCRCCGCATCCCTCCAGGCTGTTTCGCCGCGCAGGGCGAAGGCCAGCGTCACCGCCGGATTGAAATGGGCGCCCGACATGGCGGCGAAGGTGAGGATCAGCGCGACCAGGATGGCGCCGGTGGCGATCGTGTTGCACAGGAGCGCGAGCGCGACGTTTCCGCCCGAGAGCTTCGCGGCCATGATCCCCGAGCCGACCACCGCGGCCAGCAGGAACGCGGTCCCGAGCCACTCGGCGAAGGCGCGCTGCGCAAGCCCCGGCATCAGGCGCCGCGGTCCAGCCGGACGCGCTCGCCGTCTTCCTTGACGAATTCGCCCTGCTGCGCCGGCAGGAGGTCCAGCACCAGCTCCGAGGGGCGGCAGAGCTTGACGCCTTTCGGCGTGACCACGATCGGCCGGTTGATCAGGATGGGATGCGCCATCATCGCGTCGAGAAGCTGATCGTCGGTCAGCGCCGCGTTGCCGAGCCCGAGCTCGGCATAGGGCGTGCCCTTTTCCCGAAGCAGCGCGCGCACGGGCAGTCCCATGCGCGCGATCAGTTGTTGCAACAGCGCCCGCGATGGCGGCGTCTTCAGATACTCGATTACATGCGGTTCGATGCCGGCGCTCCGGATCATCGCGAGCGTATTGCGCGAGGTGCCGCAAGCGGGATTGTGGTAGATGATCGCATCCATGACCAAGCACTTCGTTGTTAGCAGCAGGGCGATTGTTGCTTTGGCGCCGCCTGCGGCGCGCAGCAGGCCGATTGCTTCTCCGGTTGCCTTTCATGGGCAACCCGCGCGCCATTCTCACCGGTGCCGTCGCCATAGTCGGTGCTCTCGCCCGTGGTGTGGAAGGTCTCCCAGGCGATTCCAGCGGGATCGTCGATCCAGGATTTCTCGGACCTCGCATAGCAGCAGGTCGTCTGGCCCTGTTCGATGATGTCGCCGCCGGCCTGGCGCAGCCGCGCGTAGACCTCCTGAAGCTCGTCACCGGTCTCGACCTGGATGCCGAGATGGTCGAGGCCGGGCTCGCGTCCGCGCGTCGAGATCGCGAAGTTCACGCGGGGGTCTTCGAGCATCCATTTGGCGTAGTCGGATTTCACCACCGAGGGCTGGGACGCGAACAAAGCCGAGTAGAAGCCGATGGAGCGGGGGAGATCCTCGACGGACAGGTGAACGTGCAGGCGCTTCATGGTCTGTCCTTTCAGGCCGGAATTTTGCTGCGCTTTCGCGCGGGCTTGCAGGCGGCGGCCGGAGCGCATGACGTTCCGCCGCAGCAATTTTCGGTCAGGAAGCCGACGAGCTCATTCATGGTCTCGAACCGCGCTGCATAGATCATCGAGCGGCCCTCGCGCCGGACGGTGGCGAGACCCGCCATCCGCAGCCGGTCGAAGTGGAACGTCAGCGTGTTGGGGGCGAGATCCAGCGCTTCCGCGATCGCGCCGGCAGTCATGCCGTCGGGGCCCGCCTGCACCAGCAGACGGAAGACGTCGAGGCGATTGTCCTGGGCCAGCGCGGCGAGCGCCGTGACGGCGTCTGTCGTTTCCATATTTCAACGATTATTGAAATAATGGCGCCCTGTCAACCGGGCGGACGGCGTCCGTCATGCGCGCCGGATCAGAGCAAGCCGCGCAGCACTTCGATCAGCCGGCCACATTGCTCCTCGGTTCCGACCGTGATGCGCAGGAAATCGTCGATGCGCGGCTTCTTGAAATGCCGGACCAGAACGCCGCGCTGGCGAAGTGCGGCCGCCAGATCGGCTCCGCTCCGGCCTCGGTGACGCGCGAACACGAAGTTTGCGAGCGACGGCAACACCTCGAAGCCGAGTTGTCCGAGATCGCGGGTCAGGGCTTCGCGGCTCGAGACGATACGGGCGCGGGTCTCGAGGAACCACCCGTCGTCCTCGATGGCGGCGACGGCGCCGGCGATGGCGAGACAATCGACGGGATAGGAGTTGAAGCTGTCCTTCACCCGCTCCAGCGCCGCGATCAGCGGCGGTTGGCCGATGGCAAAGCCGACGCGCAGGCCGGCGAGCGAGCGCGATTTCGAGAAGGTCTGGATGACGAGCAGATTGTCGTGGCGCGCAACGAGCGGCACCGCGCTCTCGGCGCCGAAATCGACATAGGCCTCGTCCACCACCACCAGCCGGTCGGGATTTTCGGCGACCAGCGCCGCGATCGCGTCGCGCGGAACGGCGATGCCGGTGGGCGCGTTCGGATTGCAGAGAAGAATGGCGCTCGATGGCCGCCCGTAGTCGGCAATCTCGATCCTCATCGCGGCGTCGAGCGGCACCTCCTCGTGAGCTACGCCATAGAGGCGGCAATAGACAGGGTAGAAGCTGTAGGTGACGTCGGGAAACAGCAGCGGCCTGTCGTGCTTGAGAAGGGCCGGGAAGGTGTGGGCCAGAACCTCGTCGGAGCCGTTGCCGACGAACACCTGCTCGGCCGCAACATCGCAATACGCTGCGATCGCCTCGCGCAGGCGCGTGGCGCGCGGATCTGGATAGAGACGCAGCCGCTCCGCAGCCGACGCAATCGCCGCCAGCACGCGCGGCGAGGGCGGATAGGGATTCTCGTTGGTATTGAGCTTGACGATGCCATCCTGCTTCGGCTGCTCGCCCGGGACGTAGGGCGAAAGCGTGTGGACGACCGGACTCCAGAAGCGGCTCATGATCTCCAATCCAGGTTGATCGCGGCACAGTAGGGCACGGCGGGCGTCGACGGAAGTGCGCTTCCGGTTCGGCAGCCGAGGCAGGTCTGCACAAGCGTCGCAGCCGGGGACGTTCCCGCAAACGCGACCTTCATGCTAGGTTCATCGCGCAAACGTCCAGAATCGAAAACAAGAACGAAGGCCGGCGCGCCCCAGGGCTGCGCAGAAGAGCCGCAAAGCGAGGAACACATGCCGGGTGCAGCCCTTGTCACCGCTCCCTCCATTCCGACCGCGCCCGTGACGCCAGCCATTCTCGACCGCTTGCGAGCCATCGTGGGCGACAAGGGCCTGATCCTGGACGAGCAGGACAAGCGTCCGTTCGTGACCGATTGGCGCGGCGAGCTGGCGGGGCAGGCCGCGGCGGTCGTGCGTCCGGCCAACACCGCGGAAGTCTCCGCTGTCATCAAGCTCTGCTACGACAGCGGCATTGCCGTCGTGCCGCAGGGCGGCAACACCGGCCTGATGGGCGGTGCCACGCCGTGGCCCGCGCACCGCGGCATCGTGCTGTCGCTCGGTCGCATGAATCATGTGCTGAATGTCGATCGCGTCGGCTACGCCATGACGGTGGAGGCGGGGTGCATCCTTCAGACGCTCCAGGAGACGGCCGCGCGTCATGATCGCTTCTTTCCGCTCAGCCTGGGTGCCCAGGGCTCGTGCATGATCGGTGGCAATCTGTCCACCAATGCCGGCGGCGTGCAGGTGCTGCGTTACGGCAATGCGCGAAATCTGGTGCTGGGTCTCGAGGTCGTGCTGGCGAGCGGCGAGGTCTGGGACGGCCTGCGCGCACTCAAGAAGGACAATACCGGATATGACCTCAAGCATCTGTTCATGGGCGCCGAAGGAACGCTCGGCATCATCACCAAGGCGGTGCTGAAGCTCTGGCCCGCGCCGAAGGATGTGTGCACCGCATGGCTTGCGATCCGCGATCCCAGGGCGGCGATCGAGCTCCTGTCGGAGGCGCATGCCGCCTCCGACGACAATGTCGGCTCCTGCGAGCTGATGAGCCGCGCCTGCACCGACATGGTGCTGCGCCACATTCCCGGCACCCAGGACCCTCTCAAGGCCGAGACCGAATGGTATCTCCTTCTCGAATGGTCGTCGGCCCGGCCGCGGCAGGACGGCGCGGGCATGTCGGACAGGATGGAGCAGTTCTTGGCCGATCAGCTCGAGGCGGGCCGGGTGCTGGATGCGGTGATTGCGCAAACCGAAGCGCAGTCGCGCAACATGTGGCGCATTCGCGAGAGCGTGGCCGAGGCATCGCGCGCCGAGGGGCCGGGCCTGAGCTACGACGTGTCGGTCGCAATCTCGGGGATTCCCGAGTTCATCGACAGGGGTCTCAAGGCCGTGCTCGACATCCTGCCGACGATCCGCCCCTATCCGCTCGGCCACATCGGAGACGGCAATTTGCACTTCTCCTTCATGGGCCCGAAGGGCATGGATCGCGACACGCTCACCCAGTACTCTGCGGCGATCACGCGGGTCGTCAACGACCTCATCACCTCCATGGCCGGCTCGATCTCCGCCGAACACGGCATCGGCATCGAGAAGCTCGACGAGCTCCAGCATTATCGCTCCAGGACCGAGCTCGACATCATGCGCACGATCAAGCGGGCCCTCGACCCCAAGAACATCATGAATCCCGGCAAGGTGCTGCGTCTCGAATGAGGCGAGGCCTGACACCGCAGCTTCCCCCACCGATCGACCCCGGTCGCCGCACCCGCGGCGCTCTTGGGCCGGCGCTTGCGCCGCATGGCTCGGGCCAAACGGGCTGCGAGGCCGCGAAATCATGCCCTTTTGCGGCTTTATTCCCGCCATGGATGCTTTAAGGAAGGGGCAGGATCAGGTCGCACCCGGCAACTGGCGGTGCTAGAGCCTGATGCAGGAACAATGGGGCCGGGCCGCTAGCGGCACGCCCGCAAGGATGAGAAGGATGTGACGCAATGATCCAGACCGTTGGCATCATCGGGGCAGGGACCATGGGGAACGGCATCGCGCAAATCTGCGCCGCGGCCGGGCTCTCGGTCGTGATGGTCGACATTTCCGATGCGGCGGTGAACCGCGGGATTTCGACCGTCGGCGGCAGCCTCGAGCGCCTGGTCAAGAAGGAGAAGATGTCGGCGGCCGACCGCGAGGCGACGCTCAAGCGCATCACCGGCACCACCGATCGGGCGAAGCTGGCCGATTGCGACCTGGTGATCGAGGCCGCCACCGAGAACGAGGAGCTCAAGGTCAAGATCCTGAAGGACCTCTGCGCGACGCTGTCGCCGCGCACGCTCGTTGCAACCAATACCTCGTCGATCTCGATCACGAAGCTTGCCGCCGCGACCGATCGCCCCGACCGCTTCATCGGCATGCACTTCTTCAATCCTGTGCCGGTGATGGCGCTGCTCGAGCTCATCCGCGGCCTGCAGACCTCCGACGACACCCACGCCAAGGCGCTCGATTTCGCCCAGCGCGTCGGCAAGGTGGCGATCACGGCCAAGAACAGCCCGGGCTTCGCGGTCAACCGCATCCTGTGCCCGATGATCAACGAGGCGATCTTCGCCCTTCAGGAGGGGATCGCGACGGCGGAAGAGATCGACGCCGGCATGAAGCTCGGCTGCAACCATCCGATCGGGCCGCTGGCGCTGGCCGATCTCGTCGGGCTCGACACCATGTTGTCGGTGATGGAGGTCTTCTACAAAGGCTTCAACGACCCGAAATACCGTCCGGCCCCCTTGCTGAAGGAAATGGTCGATGCCGGGCATCTCGGCCGCAAGACCGGGCAGGGTTTTTACACTTACGGCGCCTGATGACACGGCGTAGGCGGCGGGGCGTTCGAACCCTCCGCCCGTCCCGCAATTTGCGCTGCGACAAAGACGCCGCGCGCAATTGGCTTCACTGTGGATGCGGGCGCGTTCTTCCTTCTCCCCTTGTGGGAGAAGGTGGCGCAAAGCGCCGGATGAGGGGTTGGTTCCGCGAGCTCCAATGCTTGAGGAGTGCGCGGACATAACCCCTCACCAGTCTCGCCGCGCTTGCGGCGAGCCACCCTCTCCCACAAGGGGAGAGGGGAAGACGAAAACGGACGAAGAGCATATGTCGGATCGACTGAAGGCCGAGCGCGAAGCGGCGGCCGCGCGCCGGAACTTGCTGACCCAGGATGCGATCGAGCGCACCGGGATCACCGAAGAGATGATCGCGGAACTCGTTGCGCGCTTTTACGGGCGCGTGCGCGAGGACGCGCTCCTGGGGCCGGTATTCGCGGTCGTGCAGAATTGGGACGAGCATCTCGCCAAGCTCGGGGGTTTCTGGTCGTCAGTCGTGCTGATGAGCGGCAGCTATCATGGCTCGCCGATGCGGGCGCATCTGCCGCTCAGCCTTGTCGGCGATCATTTCGACCGCTGGCTCGATCTGTTCGAACAGACCGCGCGCGACGTCTGTCCGCCCGCGGCGGCCGCGCTCTTCATCGACAAGGCACGCCGCATCGCCGACAGTTTTGAAATGGCGTCGGCAACGGTCGCAGGCCGCATCGCTTCGCCGCGTCACGTGCTCAGATCGTGAAATACCAAATGCCTGCCTGAGAAACGTGCAGCTCACATCGCGCGATGGCGCGTTGCACCAATTCCAACATCATCGGTCTGGTCTGCAAAATCATCATGCCGCTCGCGTGGTGCGATGTAAGACTGTGAAAATACGTTTGAACGCGTTCACTCTCGTTCAATCAAAGCGAGCATAGCCATATTGATGCACTGCGGCGCCAATTCTTCGCCTTGTTTTCGGCAGAGTTCCAGCGCCTGCTAACGTGCATGTCGCGCGCATCGTTCAACATCAATTCCCCATCCTCCGAGAATTCTGCGGAGCCTGAAGTTGACGCGGCCATGGAGCAGACGCGGCGAACGCTGCTGCTGGGTGCGCTCGCCACCTCGGCCTGCCTCGGCTGTTCCACATCGGCGCGCGCAGGCGAGGATCCGCCCGGCTCCGACGAACGGCCGCAGAAGGGCGATGTGCTCGTCTTCTCCGAAGGTGACCAGGAGGGCAAGCTGATCACCGCGGCCGACCTGCCGGCCGGCGGGCCGCCCGTGCATGCCTGGCCGAAGGACCCCAAGACATCGGTGGTGCGCAGCGCCTCGCGGCTCAACGAAATCCTGCTCATCCGGCTCGATCCCGCCGAGCTCGACGAGCAGACCCGCGCGCGCGCCGTCGACGGCATCATCGCCTATTCGGCGATCTGCTCCCATGCCGGCTGTCCCGTCACCGCCTGGGTGAAGAGCGACGTCGGCGACAAGGAGGTGCTCAAGTGCATGTGCCACAACTCCGAATACGATCCTCGCACGGGCGCGCAGGTCGTGTTCGGGCCGGCACCGCGACGGCTCGCGGCGCTGCCGCTGGCGTTCGCTGACGGTTCGCTCAGCGTCGCCGGAAACTTCGTCGGAAAGGTAGGTGGCGCGCAGCCAGGATGATGGACGGTGGCGGGTCATGCCCGCGTCACGAGAGGCCGCATCCGCCGATGGGCGGACGACGGGACGAACGACAAGAATTCAACGCAAGAATTCAAACGGATGAAAAAGGGGAACGTCCATGACCAGGAAGCAATGGTTACTGTCCGGCTTCGTCGCCTTCACCTGTCTTGCCTCGACCGCCGCCGTGTCTGGCCCGATCGAGAATTATTCTCCGGTCACCGCGCAGCGCCTGGAGAATCCGGAACCGAGCAACTGGATGCTCTATCGGCGCACCTATGACGGGCAGGGCTACAGCCCGCTCGACCAGATCAACACCTCGAACGTGAAGGGTCTCACGCCGGTCTGGACGTTTGCGACAGGCGTCGTCGAAGGCCACGAGGCGCCGCCGATCATCAACAATGGCGTGATGTTCGTGGCAACCCCGATGGGGCAGGTGATCGCGCTGAACGCGAAAACCGGCGACGAATACTGGCGCTACAAGCGGCAGCTCCCCGACGATCTGTTCCAGCTGCATCCGACCAGCCGCGGCGTCGGCCTCTGGGAGGACAAGCTCTATCTCGCCACCACCGACGATCATGTCGTCGCGCTCGACGCCAAGACCGGCAAGGTGGTGTGGGACACCAAGGTGCAGGACTACAAGAAGGGCCAGTACATGACCCTGATGCCGCTGATCGTCGACGGCAAGGTCATCGTCGGCGGCTCCGGCGGCGAGTTCGGCGTGCGCGGCTATGTCGCCGCCTATGACGCCAAGGACGGCAAGGAGCTGTGGCGGACCTACACCATTCCCGGCGAAGGCGAGCCCGGTCACGACACCTGGCAGGGCGACGACTGGAAGAACGGCGGCGGTTCGGCCTGGATGACCGGCAATTACGACAAGGACACCAAGACGATCTATTGGGGCGTCGGCAACGCGGCACCGTGGCCGGGCGAGACCCATCCGGGCGACAATCTCTACACCTCGTCGGTGCTTGCGCTCGATCCGAACACCGGCAAGATCAAGACCCATCACCAGTACCACCAGAACGATTCCTGGGACTGGGACGAGGTCGAGGCGCCGATGCTGATCGACCTGCAACGCGACGGCCGCAACATCAAGAGCCTGGTCCATCCGGGGCGCGACGCGATCTTCTGGGTGCTCGAGCGCACGCCGACCAAGATCAACTATGTGGCCGGCTGGCCGTTCGTCTCCACCGACGTCTGGAAGGGCATCGATGCTGAAACCGGCAAGCCGATCGTCGATCCCGCGCACAAGCCGGTGATTGGCAAGCGCGTGGAGTTCTGTCCGTCCCTGTGGGGCGGCAAGGACTGGCCGTCGGCCGCCTACAGCCAGAAGACCGGCCTCGTCTACGTGCCCGCCAACGAGAATTTCTGCGGCGGCTTCACCGGCGAGAAGGTCGCACTCAAGCCGGGCGAGCTCTGGCTCGGCACCAAGCCGGAAGACATTGGGCTGAAGACAAAGCCGGGCGCGGATCATTTTGGCGAACTGCAGGCCTGGGATCCCGTCACGGGCAAGAAGGTGTGGCAGCACAACTTCCCGAAGTCGCAGCTGTTCGGCTCGGTGACGGCGACCGCGGGCGATCTCATCTTTGCCGGCGGCACCAACGATCGCAACTTCCGCGCCTTCAACGCCAAGACCGGCGAGCTGCTGTGGGAGCAGAAGACCAACTCCGGCATCATGGGCATGCCGGTGTCCTATGAGATCGACGGCACCCAATACATCGCGATCCAGTCGGGATGGGGTGTGGACGCGCAGCGGATCCAGGATGCGCTCGTGACCAACAACATCGGCATCGAGGCCAACGTGCCCCAGGGCGGCGTGGTCTGGGTGTTCGCGCTGAAGAAATAGCTCCGCGGGCGGATCGAAAGAAGCGGAGCAGCAAGGGGGGTGGCGAATGCGGCGGACGGAAACGTCCGCCGCATTTTGTGTGGGCGTCTTCCCTTCTCCCCTTGTGGGAGAAGGTGGCGCGCGCTTTGCGCGCGACGGATGAGGGGTTCTTTCCGCGCATCATGATGTGAGAGATTCCCGGAGACAAACCCCTCACCCAAGCGAGGTTGTAGCAACTGGCGTCGCTGCCCTCTCCCACAAGGGGAGAGGGCACAWCGACGTCGACTACTTCCCCTGGCGATCCACCTTGTCCTTTTCCTTCTGGTTCATCTCCTGAACCTTTGGATCGGTGCTGCTCTGCCCGGTGGTCTGGGTGGTCGAGGCGGGCGGGGCGGTGGCGTTGGGCAGTGAGTTCTGGTCCGGCGCGGTGGGGCGGGTGGCCGTGGTCGGCGGCGTCGTGTTGCTCTGGGCGAAGGCGCCGCCAGCGGTCAAAAGAAAGGCGCCCGACAGCAGCGAGACTGCGAGCGCCTTCGTGATGTTGATCATCGATCTGCTCCTGTGAGATCGATGCAAACGGCGCATGGCCGTCTGATGTTCCTAAGCGCGATAGACTTCCATCGCGCTCCTTCTTGTTTGAGCTTCCATGCGCTCACGCCTCCAATTGCTTGCCGATCGGCAGCGCGCGGATGCGTTTTCCGGTCGCGGCGAAGATGGCATTCATGAGAGCCGGTGCGAACGGCGGAACGCCGGGCTCGCCGACGCCGCTCGGTGGCGTGCCTGACGCGGGCGGCACGATGTGGACGTTGGTCACCAGGGGAGACTCGTCGATCCTGACGAGCTGGAAGTCGTCAAAGTTCTTCTGCTGCACCTTGCCGTCCTTGAAGGTGATCTCGCCATAYCTGGCGAGGCTGAGGCCCATGATCGCCGCGCCCTCGATCTGCGAGGCGATGCGCTCGGGGTTGACATAGGTGCCGCAATCGATCGCGGTGTCGACCCGCGGCACCGTCAGCTTGCCCTTGTCGTCGACGGCCACCTCGACGATGGTCGCGATGTAGCTGACGAAGCTGCGGTGTACCGCGATGCCGAGACCGTGGCCCTTGGGCACCTGACGGCCCCATTCGCCCTTCTCGGCCACCAGCTCGACCACCTTGCGCAGGCGCGCGGTGTCGATCGGGTAGCTGTCCAGGGGCTCGCCGTAGTTCCACAAGTCCTTCACCGCGGGCTTGACGATCCGCGGGCTGCCAATCAGCGCGAGCAGCGTCTCCTTCTGGTCGCGGCCGGTCGCGTTCGCGATCTCGCCGACCATCGACTGCACCGCGAAGGCGCGCGGGATGTTCGAGACCGAGCGGAACCAGCCGATGCGGGTGAACGCCGCGGCCTCCGGGTTCTCGCAGGAGATGTTGGCGATCTCGAACGGCATGTCGACGAGGCCCATGCCGAGCTCGAAGGGCGCCTGGTGCACCGTACCGGCCGCAAAGGTCGAGGCGATGCTGGGTGCCACGCTGCGGTGGCGCCAGGCGATCACCTTGCCGCTCTTGTCGAGGCCGGCCTCGATCCGCTCGACCGAGACGGTGTGCAGGAAGCCGTTGTGAATGTCGTCCTCCCGCGTCCACTGCACCTTCACCGGCGCGCCGAGCTCCTTCGACAGCAACGCGGCTTCGAGCGCATAGTCGCATTTCGACTTGCGGCCGAAACCGCCGCCGAGCAGCGTGACATTGACGGTGACGTTCTCCTCGGGGATGCCGAGAGTCTTGGCGACGTCCTCGCGGGTGCCGCCCGGGCTCTGCACCGGCGCCCAGATCTCCGCCTTGTCGCCCTTGACGTCGGCGACCGCCACCGGCGGTTCCATGGCGACATGGGCGAGATGCGGGACGTAGTACTCGCCGACGATCACCTTGTCGGCGCCTTTCAGGGCGGCGTCCGCATCGCCCTCCTTGCGCACGACGAGGCCGGGCTTGCGCGAGGCCTCCTCGAGCTCCTTGCGGTAGGCGACGGAGTCGTATTTGCCGTTGGCGCCGTCGTCCCAGACCAGTTTCAGCGCGTCGCGGCCCTTGATCGCCGCGCCGGTGTTGCGCGCGATCACCGCGACGCCGCCGAGCGGCTGGAATTTCGACGGCCACGGCCAGCCGCGCGCCTGCATCACCTTCTCGACGCCGGGCACCTTCAACGCCGCGTCCGGATCGAACGAGGTAAGCTTGCCGCCGGTCACCGGCGGGCGCGCGATCACGGCATGTTTCATCCCCGGCAGGCGCACGTCGGCGCCGTATTGCGCCTTGCCTGTGGTGATGTCGTGGAGATCGACGATGCCGATCTGGCCCTTGGTCAGGTAGCGGAAGTCCTTGGGGTCCTTCAGCTTGAGGCCTTCGATGCTCGGCACCGATTCCTTTGCGGCGTCGGCGGCGAGCTCGCCGAAGCCGAGCTTGCGTCCGCTGGCGCTGTGGACGACCTCGTGATTGACGGCCTTGACCTCGGTCGCGGGTACGCCCCAGCGCTTGGCGGCGGCCTGCTCCAGCATGGTGCGGGCGGCAGCGCCGATCTGGCGCATCGGGATCAGGTAATGCCGCGTGCTGCGGGAGCCGTCGGTGTCCTGGTTGCCGAACTTGACCTCGTCGCCATGGGCCTGCTGCACCTTGACCCTGGACCAGTCGGCCTCCATCTCCTCGGCCACGATCAGGGGCAGGCTGGTGCGCACGCCGGTGCCCATCTCGGAGCGGTGGGCGACGATGCTGACGATGCCGTCGGGCGCGACCGCGACGAACACGCGCGGATCGACCACGACGCCGTGCGGCATCTTTCCGGCTCCGGTCTCATAGGCAAACGCCTGGCGCGACATCACGGGCGCGGCGAGCACGAAGCCGCCGGTGATGCCGAGCCCCTTCAGGATGCTGCGGCGCGAGACCTTCTCGACACGGATGTTCTTTTCGAAGCTGTGAAGCTTCCGGGGATTGCCGATGAAATTCATGTCACACTCCCGTCGAGGCGAGATGGACCGCGTTCTCGATGCGCTGGTAGCAGCCGCAGCGGCAGATGTTGCCGGACATCGCCTCGCGGATCTGGTCGTGCGAGGGCTTCGGGTTGTCCATCAAGAGCGCCGCGGCCTGCATGATCTGGCCGGCCTGGCAGAAGCCGCATTGGGGCACGTTGACCTGGCGCCAGGCTTTTTGAACCGGGTGATCGCCGTTCGGATGCAATCCCTCGATCGTCGTGACCTCGCGTCCGGCGACGTCGTTGACCGACGTGATGCAGGAGCGCACCGCCTCCTTGTCGACGATGACGGTGCAGGCGCCGCACAGGGCCTGGCCACAGCCGAACTTGGTGCCGGTCAGCCCGGCCTCGTCACGCAGGAACCAGAGTAGCGGGAGATTCGGGTCGCCGTCCCAGCTCTGTTCCTGGCCGTTGATCTTCACCTTGATCATGATCGTCCCTCGCTCTTTGTAAGCATGAATTGAATACGCCGGCATGCGCCGGCGGGGCTCGTGCGTCGTCGCAACGTCCCGCCGTCATCCCTCGCGGGCAAATCCCGGAGGGAGGCAGGAACGCCATAGCGATGTCTGGATGTACTCGATACCTCCCGTTTTGTTCTTCTTTGATTGAACTTCGCGCGGCATCGTGACGGCGCGATCGGAGCAGCGATCGCGCCGGCCCGGCGTTCACAGCCGGGTGTTCTCAGCGTCCAGAGATTGCATCTGTGGTTTGTCAAAAGCAGGGCGCGGCATTGCGCCGCGCGCATTGCGCAACTGCAAAGCGGATCGCAACAAAAAAAGCTTCGTCCGCCAGAAAGACTGTACGGACGAAGCAGGATGCCTCAGTCGAGGGAGGGAGAAACGCAGCTGCCGCGGGCTTCAGGCGGGAAGCGGGCGGCACTGCGCAGTCATTCAGAAACCAGGACTGAGGGAGCACGTGGCCC
>NZ_JBFUES010000092.1:0-16359 GCF_056403875.1 Bradyrhizobium sp. P2_E8 | reverse complement strand
CTGGACGAACGGTTCGAGCATGATCTGGTCAAGGCGCTGTTCGGCTTCGATGCCATCGTCGGCAATTATGCGAGCCCCTACGCCGCCGGCTCGGCCTATGTGATGCTGCATCACGCCTTCGGCGAGGTGAACGGCAAGAAGGGCGTCTGGGGCCACGCCATCGGCGGCATGGGCGCGATCACCCAGGCGATGGCGCGCGCCGCGCAGGGCCGGGGCGTCGCGATCGACACGGATGCCGGCGTGCGCGAGGTGATCGTCGAACGCGACCGCGCCGTCGGCGTCGTGCTGGAGAACGGCGCGACGATCCGCGCGAAATACGTCGCGGCCAACGTCAATCCAAAGCTGCTCTATACGCGGCTGATCGCGGCCGACGCCCTGCCGAAGGACTTCCTCGCCCGCATCCGCCACTGGAAGAACGGCTCCGGCACCTTCCGCATGAACGTGGCGCTGGACCGTCTGCCCTCCTTCACGGCGCTGCCGGATGACGGCGATCACCTCACCTCGGGCATCATCATGGCACCGAGCCTCGGCTACATGGACCGGGCCTTTCTCGATGCGCGCGCGCAAGGCTGGAGCCGCGAACCCGTGGTCGAGATGCTGATCCCCTCCACGCTCGACGACACGCTGGCGCCCGCAGGCAAGCATGTCGCGAGCCTGTTCTGCCAGCACGTCGCGCCGGAGCTGCCTGACGGGAAATCCTGGGACGACCATCGCGAGGAGGTCGCCGATCTCATGATCGCGACGGTGGATAAATATGCCCCGGGTTTTGCGGCCAGCGTGCTCGGCCGCCAGATTCTCTCCCCGCTCGATCTCGAACGGCAGTTCGGCCTGCTCGGCGGCGACATCTTCCACGGCGCGCTGACGCTGAACCAGCTGTTCTCGGCCCGGCCGATGCTGGGCCATGCCGATTATCGCGGACCGCTGAAAGGCCTCTACCACTGCGGCTCCGGCGCCCACCCCGGCGGCGGCGTCACCGGCGCTCCCGGCCACAATGCGGCGCAGGCGATCCTGCGGGATCACCGCTCGCTGTTCGGAAGCCGTGGATAGGTCTGTGGATGGGCTGTGGACAAGCCTGTTGGCAGGTGTGTGCCAGGAAGGGGATGGCGGCACCAGACCATCGGGACAAGTCTGGGGACAGGCGGTGCAAAACCGCCGGGCGATGACGGGAGGAGCCGGTGGATAACGCTCTGGCAAATGGCGGACAACCCGGTGGATATCGGCCGGGAATCGCACGCGGGAAAACGACTTCGCCCGCCAGGGGCAATTCCCTGTGCGGGCGATCGTCAAAAAACGGCCTAAGAAGAAAGTAGCCCCCGCTGGAAAATGGGAGGCGGAAATTACTTCAATGAGGTGCTAATCGAAGTGAACTTATCGTTCATCGTGGTACCCAGGCCGTTCACCACGGTGATGATCGCGAGCGCGATGCCGGCCGCGATAAGGCCGTACTCGATTGCGGTCGCACCGGACTCATCGGACCAGAACTTCAAAACCATGCGCGTCAAGACTCGCCTCCGTTTCTATTTCAAGCTGTGTTGGTTGGCCCCAACATCCGCAAATCTACGGGGCGCAAACTTCGGTCGGGTTAACCCCGGAACTGCAAGTTATGCGGAAAATTGGGAACAAAAGTTCCAAAAATTGAACCTGACGGAACCCTAGCATGCAGCTTTCTCCCACCCATCGCGCCAGCTTTTCGATCGGCACCGAGACTGCTGCCCGGCGCGTCGTCGACGTGCTCACCGAGGTGTTCTTCGAGGGCGATGCGGCCGTCGCCGCGTTCGAGCGGCCGGACGGACAATGGGACGTCACGCTGCATTTTGCGGATGCGCCGGACCAGGCCTGGCTGCGCGAACTCGTTGTAAATTCGGCAGGAAATGACATTGCCGACACGCTTGCCTTCGATACCGTCGAAGCCAAGGACTGGGTCAAGGCCAGCCTGGAAGATCTCGTCCCGGTGCCGGCCGGACGCTTCGTCGTGCACGGCAGCCATGACCGCGACCGCGTCGCGCCGAACAAGCTCAAGATCGAGATCGAGGCGGCGCTCGCCTTCGGCACCGGCCATCACGGCACCACGCGCGGCTGTTTACTCCTGCTTGACCATGTCCTGAAGAGTTCCCGCCCGAGGAACCTGCTCGACCTCGGCACCGGAACCGGCGTGCTGGCGATCGCGGCCGCGAAGGCGCTACATCGCGCCGTGCTTGCCTCCGACATCGACCCGCCCTCGGTGCGGGTGGCGGCCGAGAACGGCCGGCTGAACGAAGTCGGTCACCATGTGCGGGTGATCCGCGCCACCGGCTTCGCCGCGCCGGATTTCGCCCGGGCGGGCCGGTTCGACCTGGTGCTGGCCAACATCCTTGCCAATCCGCTGCGGCACCTGGCGAGCCCGATGGCGCGGCACCTGGCGCCCGGGGCGCGCGTCATCCTCTCCGGGCTGCTGACGCACCAGGCCCCCGCCGTGATCGCCGCCTATCGCGCACGCGGCCTCGTGCCGCTGCGGCATTTGCGGATCGAGGGGTGGAGCAGCCTGTTGCTGCGGAAGGTTGGGTGAAGTGCAGCAGTGACGGCGTAGGGTGGGCAAAGCGAAGCGTGCCCACCGAGTTCATCTGCGATCACGGGGAGGTGGTGGGCACGGCGCTCTGCACCTTTGCCCACCCTACGACGACATCGCCATCGCCACGCTACTCTGCCGGCTTCTCGTCCCGGCGCATCGCGCGCTCACCCTGCAAGACGCGCCTCGCGCGGCGCTCGGCGATACGGTCGATCATCTGGCTGATGAGACCGCGCGGCTTCTTCGGAGTGGTTGCGGCCGGGGCCCGGCGGGCCGGCGGCGAAATCTTCTCAAACGTGAACGCTGGCATCGYGTGTCCCCTCGCCGTTGAGTAGAAACACTTGCTCGAACTTCCCTGTTATCCGGACGGAGCTCAAAGGCCGCATCCATTTACTCCACTCGACTCAAGCGGAACTTTTTCAAGCACAGTCCATGCCAGATGCGCCGCGAATGCGTCCACATTGCGGAGCGATCCCCATAATCCTAAAGTGATCCACCATGTTCGAAGCACACTTCCAGACATTCGAAGAGCCCGAGGCCGGCGTCGCATTGACGGCGCGCCTTGCCGCACTCCGCGAAGAACTCGCCCGCCGCAAGCTGACCGGCTTTGTCATTCCGCGCGCCGACCAGCAGCAGAATGAATATGTGGCGCCTTCGGAAGAGCGGCTCGCCTGGCTGACCGGCTTTACCGGATCGGCGGGCCTGGCGGTGGTGCTGGCCCACGAAGCCGCATTGTTCGTCGACGGCCGGTACACGATCCAGGCGGCCAAGCAGGTCGACGCAAAGGCCTGGGCGGTGGAATCGCTGATCGACCCTCCGCCGGAGAGCTGGGTGTCGGCGCATCTGAAAGCCGGCGACCGCCTCGGATTTGATCCCTGGTTGCACACTTTTGCGGCAGCCGAGCGTCTGGCCGCCGCCTGCACCAAGGCCGGCGCCGAGCTGGTGGCGGTCGACAGCAATCCGGTGGACGCGGTCTGGCACGACCGGCCGCAGCCGCCGGTTGCTCCCGTCGCCGTGCACGGAATGCAACATGCCGGGATCGGCGAGGCCGAGAAGCTGGCGCAGATCAAAAGCGAGATCGCCAAGGTCGGCGCTGACGCGCTGGTGCTGTCGGACAGCCATGCCGTGGCCTGGACTTTCAACATCCGCGGCGCCGACGTCGCGCACACCCCGCTGCCGCTGTCCTACGCGCTGGTGCCGAAGGACGGCCGTCCGACCATCTTCATCGACCACCGCAAGCTTTCCAACCTGACGCGCGACCATCTCGAGCAGTCGGCCGACGTGCGCGAGCCCGATGCGATGGCGCCGACGCTGATGGCGATGGCCAAGAGCGGCGCCGCGATCGCGCTCGACAGTGCCACCGCGGCCGATGCGCTGAGCCGGCTGATCGCCGGCGCCGGCGGCAAGCCTGTGCGCGGCAGCGATCCGATTGCGCTGCTCAAGGCGGTCAAGAACGCGACCGAGATCAGGGGCACGCAGACGGCGCATCGCCGCGATGCCGTGGCGCTGGCGCGCTTCCTCGCCTTCATCGATCGCGAAGCGCCCAGCGGCAAGCTCACCGAGATCGACGCGGTGGAAGCGCTGGAGACGTTCCGCCGCGACACCGGCGCGCTGAAGGACGTGTCGTTCCCGACCATATCGGGCACCGGCCCGAACGGCGCCATCGTGCACTACCGCGTCACCCGCAAGAGCAACCGGCGCATCGCGCCCGGCGACCTGCTGCTRATCGATTCCGGTGCGCAATATGAAGACGGCACCACTGATGTGACGCGCACCATGGCGGTCGGCGAGCCCACGGGCGAGATGCGCGACCGCTTCACCCGCGTGCTGCGCGGCCATATCGCGATCGCGCGCGCGATCTTCCCCGACGGCACCAATGGCGCACAGCTCGACACGCTGGCGCGGCAATATCTCTGGGCCGTCGGCGTCGATTTCGAGCACGGCACCGGCCATGGCGTCGGCAGCTATCTCAGCGTGCACGAAGGGCCGGCGCGGATCTCGAAGCTCGGCACCACGCCGCTGAAGCGCGGCATGATCCTCTCCAACGAGCCCGGCTACTACAAGACCGACGGATTCGGCATCCGCATCGAGAACCTCGAGCTCGTGGTCGCCGCCGACATCAAGGGCGCCGAGAAGCCGATGAACGCGTTCGAGACGCTGACCCTGGCGCCGATCGACCGCCGGCTGATCGACGTCGCCATGCTGAGCCGCGACGAGCTCGACTGGCTCAATGCCTACCACGCGCGTGTAAGGGCCGCGGTAGGGCCGGCGCTGGACGAGACAACGAAAGCGTGGCTCGATCAGGCGACGGCGGAGCTGAAGGCGTAAGGTCGTCATTCAGAGTGCAGCGCATAGCACTACGCGATTTGTGCAACGCTGCTTCCCCACAATAACCGTCATGCCCCGCGACCCGGCTACGCCAAGGCTTCGCCGGGGTTTGTGGTCTGGGGGCGCCGGAGCTTTAGCGTAGGCGGCAGGCGGGGCATCCAGTACGGTGCAGCCTCTCCGCATCCCACTTCTGTCTCTGGAATACTGGATTCCCCGCCTTCGCGGGGAATGACACCGCCTTTGTAGCGCGAGCAACGCGCCCAATCGGTCGCCATCATGCCCTCATCATAACCGTCCCGGAATCCGTATAGCCGCATTCCGAAACGCCGATATCGGTCTTGCGCGAGCAAGCTACAGTCCGATTCGAACCTGTCAGAGACGGACACGCATGCACGGCATGATCAGCAGGCCGCCGGAAGCGGCAATGAAGACTATCGCGACCTCGCGCGTGGTGCTGCTGCTGCTCGTCGTCATGACCGGCATTGCGCCGATCTCGCTCTACATGCTGGTTCCGGCGCTCCCGGTGCTGGCGACGAACTTCGGCAGCGACATCTCGGTCGCGCAGATGACGGTGTCGCTCTTCATGGTCGGCATCGCCTGCTCGCAGCTGATCATGGGGCCGCTGTCGGACAAGTTCGGACGGCGCCCGGTGCTGCTCGCAGGGCTCGCGCTGATGGTGGCGGCGAGCGTTGCCTGCATCTTCGCGCAGAACCTGCCGCAACTGATCGCCGCGCGCTTCTTCCAGGCGCTCGGCGGCGCCACCGGCATGGTGGTGAGCCGCGCCATCATCCGCGACATCTACGAGCGCCAGCGCGTCGCCTCCATGATCAGCCTCGTCGTCGCGGCCCTGATGATCGGACAGATGCTCTCGCCGCTCACCGGCGGCCTGATCGAGACCGCGTTCGGCTGGCGCGCGATCTTCTACGCCATCACCATCGGCGCAGTTGCGGTCGCCGTCGGCATCGCCGTGGCGCTGCCGGAAACGCGCCGCAGCCGCGCCGCCGGCAGCGGCTTTCGCGCCGACATCGGCATCCTGATCAGGAACCGCGCCTTCGTCGGCTACGTGATGTGCCAGGTGCTGGCCTCGCAGATCATCTTCACCTTCGCCGGCGGCGGCCCCTACATCGTGGTGACGCAGATGGGCCGCAGCAGCGCCGAATACGGCGCGTGGTTTGCGACGTCAGGCTTTGCGTATCTCGTCGGCAATCTGCTCTGCGTGCGCTTTGCGCCGCGCCACGCGCTGGAAAAGCTGATCTGGTTCGGGCTCGGCCTTCAGCTCGGCGGCAGCCTGTTGAACCTGTTCTGGAGTTTTGCCGGCTGGAATGAAGCGCCCGCCTGGCTGTTCGGCACGCAGATGATCGTGATGGCCGGCAATGCCTTCGTGATGGCGAATTCCGCCGCGGGTGCGATCAGCATCCGCCCTGAAGCGGCCGGCACCGCGTCGGGCGCGATGGGCTTCCTCCAGCAGGGCATCGGCGCGCTGATGTCGCAGTTCGGCGCCTATCTCGGCGGCCACTCCTCGACGACGCTGCCGCTGACCTCCGCCGTGCTCGCGGTCTCGCTGCTCTGCGCCTGCATGATGATCTTCGTCGTCCCCCGTCGCGAGATCGTGGTGAGCGAGACGCTGATCGAGCAGGCGGAGGAGGAAGAGAGCGGGATGATGTAGCCGTCGCGGTGAGCGACTGCCGTTACAACACCCTCGGTGTCATCCCCCGCGAAGGCGGAGGATTCAGTATTCCAGAGACGGTGCAGGGATACGGAGAGGCCGCGGCGTACTGGATCGCCCGCCTGCGCGGGCGATGACAGCGGAGCAGGAGGTCAGGAAGGCGCCCACCTCACTCCCCGATCAGCTTCAGCCACTCGTCTTCGGTCAGCACCTTGACGCCGTGCTTGTTGGCCTCGGCGAGCTTCGAGCCAGCGCCGGGGCCGGCGACGACGAGATCGGTCTTCTTCGACACCGAGCCCGACACCTTCGCCCCTAGACGCTCGGCGGTGGCCTTGGCTTCATCGCGCGTCATCTTCTCCAGCGAACCCGTGAACACAACGGTCTTGCCGGCGACGGCCGAGTTGCTCTTCGGCTTCTCCGCGTCGACGATCTCGACTTCCCTGGTCAGGCGCTCGACGATGCCGCGGTTGTGGCTCTCGCCGAAATAGTCGGCGATGCTCTTGATCACGGTGTCGCCGATCTGGTCGAGCGCATCCATGTCCGCCATCGCCTCCTCGTCGCCCTTGGCGACCTTGAGGCAGGCGTCGTGGAACGCCTCCCAGGAGCCGTAGCCGCGCGCCAGCGCGAGCGCGGTGGTTTCGCCGACATGGCGCATGCCGAGCGCATAGACGAAACGCTCCAGCGCGATTCTGCGCCGGCTCTCGATCGCGGCGAAGAGGTTGCGCACGGAGGTGGCGCCGTAGCCCTCGATCTCCTCGAGCTTGAGTTTCGCGTTGCGCTTCTCCAGCGTGAAGATATCGGCGGGCTCCTTCACAAAACCTTCGTCGAAGAAGTACTGGAGCTGCTTCTCGCCGAGGCCGTCGATGTCGAAGGCGCGTCGCGACACGAACAGTTTGAGGTGCTCGATCTTCTGATAGGGGCAGGCGAACTCGCCGGTGCAGCGGGCGCGCGAGCCCTCTTCGCCGGCGGCCGTCTCCTCGCGCGTGACGTCGGTGTGCAGCGGGCACGGGCACTTCTTGGGGAAGTGGAATTCCTTGGCACTCTTCGGCCGCTTGTCGAGGACGACGTCGACCACCTGCGGGATGACGTCGCCGGCGCGCTGGATCACGACCGTGTCGCCGACCCTGATGTCGCGGCCCTCGCGCAGCACCTCGCCCTTGTTGCCGATGCCCTTGATGTAATCCTCGTTGTGGAGCGTGACGTTCTGCACGATCACGCCGCCGACGCCGACCGGCTCGAGCTTGCCGACCGGCGTGAACGAGCCGGTGCGGCCGACCTGGATCTCGATGTCGCGCAGCACCGTCATGGCGCGCTCGGCCGGGAATTTGTGTGCGATGCCCCAGCGCGGCGTGCGCGAGACGAAACCGAGCCGCTCCTGCCAGTCGATGCGGTCGACCTTGTAGACGACGCCGTCGATATCGTAGTCGAGCTCGGCGCGCTCTTCCTCGATCCTCTGATGGAACGCGATCAGCTCCTCGACCGAGTGACACAGCCTGGTCAGCGGATTGGTCTTGAAGCCGCAGCGCTCGAACCAGCGGATCATGCCGCTCTGCGTCGCCTCCGGCATCGCGCTCATCTCGCCCCAGGCGTAGGCGAAGAAGCCCAGGGGGCGCGAGGCGGTGATGGTCGGATCCTTCTGGCGGAGCGAGCCGGCGGCCGAGTTGCGCGGATTGGCGAAGATGGTGCTGCCTTCGGCCTTCTGCCGCTCGTTGAGCGCGAGGAAGGCCTTCTTGGTCATGTAGACCTCGCCGCGCACCTCGCAGATGTCGGGAATATTGCGCCCCTTGAGCTTTTGCGGGACGTCTTCGAGCGTGCGGATGTTGGCGGTGACGTCCTCGCCCTCCGCGCCGTCACCGCGCGTCGCGGCGGTGACRAGCTCGCCGCCCTCATAGCGCAGCGACATCGAGAGACCGTCGATCTTCGGCTCGGCGGAGAAGTCGATCTTGTCGTCGTCGAGCTTCAGGAAGCGCACGATGCGGCCGACGAAGTCGCGCACGTCCTCTTCGGCAAAGGCGTTGTCGAGCGACAGCATGGGAAGGGAATGCCGCACCTTCCTGAAGCGGCCTGACGGCGCAGCGCCGACCTTCTGCGAGGGCGATTCCGAGCTGACGAATTCCGGAAAGCGTTTTTCGATCGCGTTGAAGCGCTGGCGCAACGCGTCGTATTCGGCGTCGGTGACGGTGGGCGCGTCATCCTGATAGTAGCGCTTGTCATGCTCTTCGAGCTCGAGCGCGAGCCGCATGAGCTCGACCTTGGCCTGCACCTTGGTGAGCTCGGCGACGTCACGGAGCGGTTTGGATTTTGCTGCTCTTGCCATGGTGCTTGGATACGACGGAGCGGGCGGGAGGGTAAAGATGGGCGGAGGTCTTGTTCCCCGGACGCAGTGTAGCGTTCGTTCAGCGGTGCACTGCAGAGCCGGGGCCCATGCGGCGGCATTCTGGGTCCCGGCTCACGGCGCGCTGCGCCGCGTCCGGGACACGAGGCTTAAGCCGTCGCCGCCCTGAGCAGCCGGTCTGCGGCCGCCCTCGCCTCGGCGGTGATCTCGGCGCCGGCGAGCATGCGCGCGATCTCCTCGCGGCGGTGGTCGGCGGCCAGCGCATTGACCCGGGTGGCGACGCGCTTGCCCTTGTCGAGGGCGTCCTTGGAGATGAGCAGGTGCTGGTCGGCCCGCGCGGCGACCTGCGGGGCGTGGGTCACGGCCATTACCTGCACCTTGCCGGCAAGCCGCGCCAGGCGCCCGCCGATGGCGTCGGCCACTGCGCCGCCGACGCCGGTGTCGATCTCGTCGAACACGAGGGTCGGCGCCGAGCCGCGGTCCGACAGCACGACCTTGATCGCCAGGAGAAAGCGCGACAGCTCGCCGCCGGAGGCGACCTTCATCAGCGGGCCCGGCTTGGTGCCCGGATTGGTCTGCACCCAGAACTCGACGCGGTCGATGCCTTGCGGCCCCGGCGCGGCCTCGTCGGTTTCGACCTGGGTCATGAATTTCGCGCGCTCGAGCTTGAGCGGGGCGAGCTCGGCATTGACGGACTTGTTGAGCTTCTCGGCCGATTTCTGCCGCGCCATCGACAGTTTCTTCGCGGCAGCGGCATAACGCGCATCGGCCTCGATCGCAGCCTGCTCCAGCTTCTTCAGCCGCGAGGCGCCGGCATCGATCAGTACGACGTCGGCGGCGTATCTGGCGGCGAGCGCGGCGAGCCCGTCGACCGGCGTCGAATATTTGCGCGAGGCGGCGCGCAAGGCGAACAGGCGCTCCTCGATGCGTTCGAGCTCGGCCGGGTCGAAGTCGGTTGCGGCCAGCGCGGCCAGGAGATGCTGGTCGGCTTCCTCCAGCGCGTTGATCGCGGCGTCGATCGCCTTGACCGCGGGCTCGACCAGCGCCGGCGAATTGACGCCGCGGCGCTCCAGCCGGCGCACCGCGGCGGACAGCGCCGCGACCGGCGAGTGATTGCCGCCGACGGCCTCCTGCGCCTCGCGCAGGTCGGAGGCGATCTTCTCGCCCTGCATCATCGTGGTCCGGCGGGACGCCAGCGCGGTCTCCTCGCCGTCCTTGGGGGCGAGCTGCTTCAGCTCGTCGGAGGCGTGGCGCAGATAGTCGGCCTCGCGCGCGGCCCGCTCCATGCCTGCGCGATGCTCCTCCAGATCGGTGTTGGCGGTGCGGCGCGCCTCCCAAAGCGACTCAACGACTGCAACGTCCTTCTCGAGGCCGGCAAAGGCATCGAGCAGGCGGCGGTGAGTGGCGGCATCGACCAGCGCACGCTCGTCATGCTGGCCGTGGATCTCGACCAGGGCGGCGCCGACCGCCTTCAGCGTCTGCACGCTGATCGACTGGTCATTGATGAAGGCGCGGGTGCGGCCGTCGGCGAGCTGGACGCGGCGGAGAATCATCTCGCCGGTGTCGTCGAGGCCGTTCTCGGCAAGGATCTTCGTCGCGGGGTGATTCTTGGGGATATCGAAGACGGCCGTGACCTGCCCCTGCTCCGCGCCGTGGCGCACGAGGCCGGCGTCGCCGCGGCCGCCGAGCGCCAGCGCAAAGGCATCGAGCAGGATGGATTTGCCCGCACCGGTCTCGCCGGTCAAAACCGCGAGTCCGGTGGCGAATTCGATATCGAGCCGTTCGATCAGGACGATGTCACGGATCGACAGTCGCGCCAGCATGGAACCAAATTTCCTAGCCGAGACCCATCTTCTTGAAGGTCTTGCTGATCCAGGACCCCTGATTCTCGCTCGGCTCGAGACCGCCGGATTTTACAAGATTATAGGCGTCCTTGTACCAGCGGCTGTCAGGAAAATTGTGGCCAAGTACGRCCGCCGCCGTTTGCGCCTCGCCGACGATGCCGATCGCCATATAGGCCTCGGTGAGCCGGTAGAGCGCTTCCTCGACGTGGCGCGTGGTCTGATACTGCGTGACCACGGCCTTGTAGCGGTTGATCGCGGCCGTGTAGTCGCGCTTCTGCGCGTAATAGCGGCCGACGTTCATTTCCCGGCCGGCGAGCTGGTCGCGCGCGCCCTCGATCTTGGCCTTGGCGGAGGTCGCGTATTCGGACGTCGGATATTTGCGGACCACCTCTTCCAGCGAGGCGATCGCCTTCTCGGTGCGGGTCTGGTCGCGGCTGATGTCCGGAATCTGGTCGTAATGCGAGGCGGCGATCAGGTATTGCGCGTAGGCCGCGTCCGGGCTGCCGGGGTGCAGCGTGACGTAGCGGGTGGCGGCGCCGATGCAGCTGTCATAGTCGCCGCCCTGGTAGGACGCATAGGCCGACATCAGCAGCGACTTGCGGGCCCAGTCGGAATAAGGATGCTGGCGGTCGACCTCTTCGAACTTCTTGTTCGCCGCCTTCATGTCCTTCTTCTCGTTCATGAGGTACAGGCCCTCATTGTAGATCTTGTCGGCGGGCTCCTCGACGAAGGTGTCGTCCTTGGCGGTGAACTTGTCCCAGAGCGCGCCGGTGCCGCAGCCGGCCAGCGGCAGCGCGAGCATGATGAAGGCAGCGGCCTGAAGCAGCCCGCGGGCGAGAGGCGAGATCAAGAGATATCCGCGCGTCATACGCTGTGCCGACATGAGTTTAAGCCCTGACGCCCTGTGATGCGGTGCCCGCCAGCCCACGAACCTCGTCATGGGCGCGAAATGTAGCCGTGGTGCCTGCCGTGCGACCACGCCGATGTATCCGAAAAACGATCGTTAACCTACCGTATGGGCAGGCATTTCGCCCGGATTAAGGCGAACGTGCCGCAATGCTAGTCGATCATGGTTACCAGGAGTTTCCCGGGGACAGCCGCCGCCAGACGCCCGCGGGCACAAGTCTCTTTAGGACACGTCCGGCCCGTAGGCCGCGGCGATCCGGCCGCCGACGATACCGCGACCGGTTTCGACCACGGGACGCGTGGTGCGACGCACCGCCTCGCCCTCGACCACCCGCCAGGCGGAACGGTCGGCAAGCAGCGCGGTCAGGACGGCGTGGTTGAGCTTGTGGCCGCCGCGCACCGAGCGGTAGGCGCCAAGCAGGGGCAGGCCGGCCAGCGCGAGGTCGCCGATCACGTCCAGCACCTTGTGGCGGGCACATTCGTCAGCGTAGCGCAGGCCCTCGGTGTTGAGCAGCCGCTCGTCGTCGAACACGACGGTGTTGTCGAAGGAGGCGCCGAGCGCGTAACCCGCGCCCCAGAGCCGGGCGACGTCGCACATCAGGCCGAAAGTCCGGGCGCGGCCGACTTCGCGGCGGAAGCGTTCCGGGCTGAGGTCGAAGGCGTAGCTCTGCCGGCCGATGACGGGATTGGTGAAGTCGATCTCGACCTCGGCGCGGAACCCGTTGGCATAGGGCCGGATCTCGCCGAAGGAGTCGCCGATCTTGACCGAGACCGGCTTCAAAACCTGAATGAAGCGGCGCTGCGCCGGCTGGGTAACGATGCCGGCCTGGTCGATCGCCGCAATGAAGGCCGCGGCGCTGCCGTCCATGATCGGCACTTCCGGCCCGTCGATCTCGATCGTGGCGTTGTCAACGCCCATGCCCCGCAGCGCAGCAAGCACGTGCTCGGCGGTGGAGACCAGCGGACCGTTGCGATCGCCGAGGACGGTGGCGAGGTCGGTCGCGATCACCTGCTCGGCGGTCGCCTGAACTTCGCGGTCACTTCCTTCAAGGCCGGTGCGGATGAAAACAAAACCTGCATCGACGGGCGCAGGTCCAAGCGTGAGGTTGACGGGAAGACCGGAATGAACGCCGACGTGGCCATGTAGCCCAGGCATGCTCGGTCAAAAAGGAAAGGTCCCGGCAGGCTTCCTGCCGGGACCTCTTTTCGTCTGCCTTATTGTAACAATCCTCAGGTCGCCTGCCGCCGCAGGAAGGCCGGGATATCAAGATGGTCGTCTCCCTGTGGCGCCGGCGCAACAGGCGCGGAGCGGCCATGCATGTCGAGGCCCTGCGGCGCGGGACGGCGGGCATACTCTGATACCGGCTCGCTGGCCGCGATCTGCTGCGCCACGCTCTTCTGCGGACGGCGGTCCGGCAGCGGCGGCATCGCCGGACCCGTGGTGCGGGCGGCAACCGGCGGCTCACTCTCCTCGTCGCGGCGGCCGAGGCCGACATTGGCGAGGCGCTGGAGCAGCGACAGGCGGCTCTTCTGCGGGGTCTCTTCTTCAACCTCGCCGCGGGCCTGACGAATCTCGGCCTGGGCCGGCATCGGCAGTTCATCGAGGCGCGGCATCCGCGGCGCACGCACCGGCGCACGCTCGGCCTGCGGCGGGATGAAGTTTTCGGGCGTCATCGGCTCCTGCATCGCGACCGGGGCCATGTCGGGCTCCGGGAACAAGGTCGGCTTCTGCGCGATCGGGCGCACGGTGACGTCGCCGTAGGTCTGCATCGGCGCGGGCGCCTGCGGGACGTCGGCAACGGCAGCCGCGATGGCGGCGAGCGCAGCGCGCTCGACGTTCGCACGCGGCGCCATCGGCGCGGCCGCGGCCGGCGCGGAGGCGGACGCCGGACCCTGCGTTTCCAGCTTCTGGGCACGTTCAGCCAGGCGCTGGTTGTCGGCACGCAGACGCGCGGTCAGGTCGGCGAGACGGCTCTCGGCCACGGCGGCCGGAGCTGCGGGAGCCTGGTGCACCTGCGGCGCTGCGTTCGCAACCGGAGCGCTGGTGGCCTGGCTGTTGCGGGCGATCGTGGCCTGCTCGATGCCGGTGGCGACGACGGAAACGCGGATCAGGCCATCGAGCGCTTCGTCGAAGGTGGCGCCGACGATGATGTTGGCGTCCTGGTCGACCTCCTCGCGGATGCGGGTCGCGGCTTCGTCGACCTCGAACAGCGTGAGGTCCTTGCCGCCGGTGATGGAGATGAGAAGGCCCTTGGCACCCTTCATCGAGCTGTCGTCGATCAGCGGGTTGGCGATCGCAGCTTCAGCGGCGGTCAGCGCGCGCTTGTCGCCGGAGGCTTCGCCCGTCCCCATCATTGCCTTACCCATTTCGCGCATGACGGCGCGGACGTCGGCGAAGTCGAGGTTGATCAGGCCTTCCTTGACCATCAGGTCGGTGATGCAGGCGACGCCCGAGTAGAGCACCTGGTCGGCCATCGCGAAGGCGTCGGCGAAGGTGGTCTTCTCGTTGGCGACCCGGAACAGGTTCTGGTTCGGGATGATCAGCAGCGTATCGACCACCTTGTGCAGCTCGGCGATGCCGGATTCGGCAGTGCGCATGCGGCGCGCGCCCTCGAAGTGGAACGGCTTGGTCACCACGCCGACGGTGAGGATGCCCATGTCGCGCGCGGTCTTGGCGATGACGGGAGCAGCACCGGTGCCGGTGCCGCCGCCCATGCCGGCGGTGACGAACACCATGTTGGCGCCCGAGAGATGGTCGCGCAGCTCGTCGATCACCTCTTCGGCCGCCGCGGCGCCGACGTTCGGCTGCGAGCCGGCGCCGAGGCCTTGCGTGACCGCCGTGCCCATCTGCACGATGCGCTGCGCCTTCGACATGGTCAGCGCCTGCGCGTCGGTGTTGGCGACCACGAAGTCGACGCCCTGGAGGCCCGCCGTGATCATGTTGTTGACGGCGTTGCCACCGGCGCCACCGACGCCGAACACGGTGATCCGGGGCTTMAGTTCGTGAATATCAGGAACATTGATGCTGATGGTCATGTTTGCCTCTCGATCACGCGCGCGTGGGTTCGCCCCGGCCGGCGGCCGCGGGAGTTGGTGAAAATCGGGAATTACGGAAAGGAATCATCAGAAGCCCTCGCGTAGCCATCGTCCAACCTTTCCGAAATAACCGCCGGTCCCTGTCCTGACCTGCTGCCGCGTATGCCGCGGTTCGACATGTTCCTGGTGAACATATTGCGGGTAGACGAGGAGTCCGGCCGGCACCGCGAACGCGGCGTTCTTCGCCTCGTTGGGCAGCCGGCCGAAGCCGAGCGGACGTCCGACCCGCACGGGCCGGCCGAGAATCTGGGTTCCGAGTTCGACGAGACCGGTCAGCTGCGAGGCACCGCCCGAGAGCACGACGCGGCCGTTGGGCTCTGACGCGAAGGGCGAATCCTTGAGCCGGTCCCGGACCATTTCGAAGATTTCCTCGGCACGGTGCTTGACGATGTTGGCGATGGTGGCGCGGGAGACGATCTGCGGCAGATCCTGCTCGTCACCGGCTGTCGGCACAGACATCAGCTCACGCGAGTCCGATCCGCCGGTGATGACGGTCCCGTATAACGTCTTGATTCGCTCGGCATCGGCAATGGTCGCGGAGAGCCCGCGCGCGAGATCCATCGTGATGTGTTGCCCGCCGACAGCAAAACCCGCCGCGTGCACGAAGCGGCCGCCGGCATAGACCGCGATCGTGGTGGTGCCGGCGCCCATCTCGACGACGGCCGCGCCGAGATCGGCCTCGTCGTCGGTCAGCACCGACAGGCCGGCGACATAGGGGCTCGCCGCCATGGCTTCGACATTGATGTGGCAGCGCTCCACCGCGAGCATCAGGTTCCGCGCCACGGTGGCGTCGCAGGTGACGACGTTCATGTCGACACCGAACTGATGCGCGACCATGCCGCGGGGATCGCGGATGCCCTTGACGCCGTCGAGCGTGTAGCCGACCGGCAGCGCGTGCAGAACGGTGCGGCCCTCGCCGGTGGCGTGGCGCATGCCGGTGGAGGTGACGCGGCTGACATCGGCCTGGGTCACGGCGCCGCCGCGGATGTCGGCGGCGGCTTCGACCAGCTGGCCGGAGAGCCGGCCGCCGGAAACCGAGAGCAGCACGGACTCGACCCGCACCTTGGCCATCTTCTCCGCAAGCCCGACGGCCTGGCGCACCGCCTGCTCGCATTCGCCGAGATCGACCACCGCGCCGGCCTTCATGCCGCGCGACTGGATCTGGCTGTACCCGATCAGTTCCACCGCGTGGGTGCGACCGCGCAACGCATCGCTCGGCGCCGACGGCTTCAGCCGCGCGATCATGCAGGCGATCTTGCTGGTGCCGATGTCGAGGCAGGCGACGATGCCGCCGCGCTTGTGCGGCATCTGGCGCGTCTTCGGCGTCTGGGTGCGATCGAGACCGGTCATGCAGCGTCCCCGGCCTTCTTTTTCTTCTTGTCCTTGAACTGATCTTCGCGCGCCTTGGCGGCGTCCTCGGACAGCTGCACCACCAGGCGATCGGGCAGGCGCATGTCGACGGCGACGATGTCGCGGGAGAACAGCTTGTCTTCCTTGTCGAGCCTGGACAGCATCGCAAGCGCGTTGCCGACGTCCTGCTCGGGCAGGCGGATGTCGAGGCCGTCCTTGAGCCTCAGGTTCCAGCGCCGCTCGCCGACGTAGATCGCGGCCTTGGTGATCGAGTTGACCTGCGGATAGC
>NZ_JBFUES010000091.1:0-13139 GCF_056403875.1 Bradyrhizobium sp. P2_E8 | reverse complement strand
GTCCAACGCGCACACCATTGCCGCGCAGCTTGCGAGCCTCGTCATCGAGGGCGTGCCGGAGCGCTTTCCAAAGCTGAAGATCGTCTTCATCGAGGGCGGCTTCGGCTGGATCCCCTCGGCGGTGTGGCGCATGGACCAGCATTTCGAGCGGTTCCGCAGCGAGGTGCCGCATCTCAAGCGCAAGCCGTCGGAATATGTCCGCGAGCACTTCTGGTTCACGACCCAGCCGATCGACGAGCCGGACGAGGCCCGGCATCTGCGCGCGCTGATCGAATGGGTCGGCATCGACCGGCTGCTGTTCTCATCGGACTATCCGCACTGGGATTTTGACGACCCGCGCTTCGCCTTCAAGACGCCGCTGACCGAGGCTGAGCGGAAGAAGATCTTCAGCACCAATGCCCGCGCGGTCTACAAGTTCTGAAACCAGCATGGCCCGTCACATCGTCGCCCGCACCTCCGACATCCCGCCCGGCGGCAACAAGGTCGTCGACGTCGCGGGTCGCGACATCGTCGTGTTCCACGTCAACGGCGAGTTCTTTGCGCTTCTGAACCGCTGCCCGCACGAGGGCGCGCCGCTCGACAAGGCCGCCTGCGTGGCGCGGCTGACCTCGCCCGAGCCGGGCATCTATCAGCGCTCTCGCGTCGGCGAGATGCTGCGCTGTCCCTGGCACGGCTGGGAGTTCGACATGCGCAACGGCCAGTCCTGGTTCGACCCGAAACGCGTCAAGATCCGGTCCTATCCGGTCGCGGTGGAGCGCGGCGATGAATTGCAGAAGGGACCGTATGTTGCCGAAACGTTTCCGGTGCATGTCGAGGACAGCTATGTGATCGTCGAGGTCTGAAGTCATGCACCGTCATTCCGGGGCGTTTGCGCAGCGAATGAACCCGGAATCTCGAGATTCCCCGGTGCGCAAGTCGCACCTGAGGTCTGGTCCTGCGGACCATCCCGGAACGACATGTTGATAGAGCCGCGATCACCATCACGGATTGTGATTTCGACGCAGGTGCGATAAGCCTCGCCCGCATTCATGGCGGAGATGAGCTTTGTCCAAACAATCCCTGCGAGAGGAGGCCGAGCGCCTGATCCGCGAATCGATGGAAAAGAAGACCATCGTCGTCAAGCAGGGCGATACCCGGATCGAGGCGGTCTGCGGCAAGTGCGGCGCCCCGAACCGGGTGCAGGCGCCAAAAGGCCAGAGCCGCGTCAAATTCGCCTGCAAGCAGTGCGGGCACCAGCAGGAAACGCTGTAGGCCGCGGCCCAACCTCACCTCGCGCCATAGGCGCTCTAACCCCCTCATCCCGAGGAGCCCGCCATAAGCGGGCGTCTCGAAGGATTGAGGCCCCAGCCGGGCCTTCATGGTTCGAGACGCGCGTTCCGCGCTCCTGACCATGAGGGTCTGATAGTTACTCCCCCTTCACGAACTTCGCGAACGCATCTGCGTAATCCGGGTGCCAGCGCGACAGCGGCGGGCGGTTCTCCACGATATCGCCAGCCGCCCAGAGCATGCGCTTTTCGTCGAGGGCGCGGGGCACGTCGTTGTCCGGGCACAGGATGTAGAAATCGCCGGCCTCGAGCCGCGCGATCATGAAGTCGACGGTCTGCTCGGGGGTCCAGGCTCCCGCCGGCTTCTCGGTGCGGCCCTTGGCGGTGAGTCCGGTGAAGACGAAGCCGGGAATGAGCAGATGCGCCGTGATGTGGCAGTCTCTCGTGTTGCGCAGCTCATGCTGGAGCGCTTCGGTGAACGCCTTCACGCCGGCCTTCGAGACATTGTAGGCGGGATCGCCGGGCGGCGTGGTGATGCCCTGCTTCGAGCCGGTATTGATGATCAGACCGGCCTTGCCACGCGCGATCATGCTGGGCGCGAAGATGCGCGAGCCGTTGACGATGCCCCACATGTTGACGGCGATGATGTGCTGCCAGTTGTCGGGCTCGCCAAACAGCGTGCTGCCGGGCTGGATGCCCGCATTGTTCATGAGGATATCGGTCCCGCCGAAATGCGCGCCCACGGCGCGTTCCAGTTCCTTCACGCTCTCGGCGCGGCTGACATCGACGACGAAGGTCATCACATGTGTGGCGGCCGTGACGGATGACAGTTTTGTTGCGGCCTCGACCAGTCGTGTCTGGTCGACGTCGGCGATGCACACCTTCATTCCCGCGCGTGCGAAGGCCATGGCGGCGGCAAGGCCGATGCCGGATGCGCCCCCGGTGATCACGGCGACGTTGCCCTTGGCGATGACAGGATGCGACATGGCTCATTCTCCGGGGAGGGGCGTCGAGTTCGGTCGAGCTATRACATGGCGTTTGTGCGACCCTGCACAAGTCGGCATGGGAGGTCTTCGTTCCACGCCGCCTTTACGCCTTTCCGGCACCGCTGTATTCTCCCTGACCTAACGATCCCGCCCAGATCGAACCCAATCAATCACCTGACAGGGAGTGCAGCCATGGCTGTGTCGCAGGCTATTCCGATCACGCGCCACCCGTTCGCCAATGGGTCCTACAAGCAGATGCTGATCGACGGGAAGTGGGTCGATGCCGCCTCCGGCAAGCGCTTCGAGACCCACAATCCCGCGACCGGCGAACTGCTCGCAACCGTCGCCGAGGGCGACAAGGAAGACATCGACCGTGCGGTCGCCGCCGCTCGCCGCGCCTTCGAAGGACCCTGGAGCAAGGTCAAGCCGTTCGAGCGGCAGAACCTGCTCCTGAAGCTTGCCGATCTTGTCGAGAAGAATTTCGACGAATTGTCGCAGCTCGACACGCTCGACATGGGCGCGCCGCTCAGCCGCACCCGCGCCTATCGGCTGCGCGCCGTCGGCATGCTGCGCTATTACGCCGGGCAGACCACCGCGATCCACGGCGAGACCATCGAGAACTCGCTGCCGGGCGAAATCTTCTCCTACACGCTGAAGGAGCCGATCGGCGTCGTCGGCGCCATCATCCCCTGGAACGGCCCGCTGACCGCGACGATCTGGAAGATCGGCCCCGCGATCGCGACCGGCTGCACCGTGGTGCTCAAGCCCGCCGAGGAGGCGCCGCTGACCTCGTTGCGCATCGCAGAGCTTGCGATGGAGGCGGGTATTCCGCCCGGCGTCGTCAACGTCGTGCCCGGCTATGGCGAGACCGCGGGCGCTGCGCTCGCCTCGCACCACGACGTCGACAAGGTCGCCTTCACCGGCTCGCATGTCACGGGACAGTCGATCATCCGCGCCTCGGCCGGCAACCTCAAGCGCGTCTCGCTCGAGCTTGGCGGCAAGTCGCCGGACATCGTGTTCGCGGATGCCGATCTCGATGCCGCCGTGCCCGGCGCCGCGATGGCGGTGTTTGCCAACTCCGGCCAGATTTGCAGCGCCGGCACGCGCCTGTTCGTCGAGCAGTCGATCTACGAGGAGTTCGTCGGCCGCGTCGCCGAGTTCGGCAAGAAGCTGCAAGTCGGCAACGGCCTCGATCCCAATGTGCAGATCGGCCCGCTCGTCTCCGAGCAGCAGCTCGAGCGCGTCACCGGCTATCTCGATATCGGCCAGAAGGAAGGCGCGCGCGCGCTCGCCGGCGGCGGCCGCGTCACCGAGGGTGCCCTTTCGAAGGGCTTCTTCGTCTCGCCGACCGTGTTCGCGGGTGTGCAGGACAATATGCGCATCGCGCAGGAGGAGATTTTTGGCCCCGTCATCTCCGCCATCGCGTTCAAGGACATGGACGAGCTGGTCAAGCGCGCCAACAACACCACGTTCGGCCTCGGCTCGGGCCTTTGGACGCGCGACGTCAGCAAGGCGCATGCGGTTGCGAAGAGCCTGCGCGCCGGCTCGGTGTGGGTGAACTGCTACCAGGCGATGGACCCGGCCGTGCCCTTCGGCGGCTACAAGATGAGCGGTTACGGCCGCGAGTCCGGCAAGCAGCACGTCGAGGAGTATCTCAACGTGAAGGCCGTCTGGATCAAGACGGCGTAAGGTCTGTTCCCTCCCGCGCGTTCCGCGGGAGGGAATATCTACTTTTGCGGGGGCGGCACCTTTTCCGGTGACCGCCCCTCGCTATATGATCCGCATCCTTCCATAGCCACTTTGGGGCCAGCATGAAATTTCCGGCGTTGTTCAAACCGTTGCAGGTCGGTCCGTACAAGCTGGTGCATCGCGTCGCGATGGCACCGCTGACGCGCATGCGCGCCGAGCGCGAGAGCTTTTCGCCGCGGCCGCTCAATGCCGAATATTACGGCCAGCGCGCAACGGAAGGCGGCCTACTGATCGCCGAAGCTTCGCCCGTGCTCTCGCACGGCCGCGGCAACCCGGCGACGCCGGGCATCTATTCGGAGGCGCAGATCGCCGGCTGGCGCAAGGTGACGGATGCCGTGCATGCCAAGGGCGGCATCATCTTCCTCCAGCTCTGGCATGTCGGCCGCGTCTCGCATTCGTCCTTCCATGGCGGTGAGCTTCCGGTCTCGGCTTCGGCCATCGCGATCAAGGCCGAAGGCATGAAGGCGATGACCGCCGACGGCAAGATTTCCGACTATGAGACGCCGCGCGCGCTGGAGACCGACGAGGTCAAGGGCATCGTCGAGGCCTTCAGGCAGGGCGCGAAGAACGCGCTCGCCGCCGGCTTCGACGGCGTCGAGATTCACGGCGCCAACGGCTATCTGCTCGAGCAGTTCCTGCAATCGCGCAGCAACCAGCGCACCGATCAATATGGCGGATCGATCGAGAACCGCGCGCGGCTTCTGCTCGAAGTCACGCAGGCCGCGATTGACGTCTGGGGCGCGAACCGCGTYGCCGTGCGGCTGTCGCCGCACGGCATCGCCAACGATTCCGGCGAGCCCGATCCGATGTCGCTCTACACCCATGTCGTGAAGGCGCTCGACAAGCTCGGTCTCGCTTATCTGCACCTCATCGAGCCGCGCTCCAGCGGCGCCGGCCGCGCCGACGTCCACTGGGAGAACGTGCCCTCGGCGATGGTGCTGTTCCGTCCGTTCTACAGCGGCGTACTGATGACGGCCGGCGGCTTTACCGGCGAGACCGCGAATGCGGCAATCGCCGACGGCCATGCCGACATCATCGCCTTCGGCCGCATCTTCATCTCCAACCCCGATCTGCCGCGACGCCTCGCGCACGATTATCCGATCACGCCATATAACCGTGCGACGTTCTACGGCGGCGAGGAGAAGGGGTATACGGACTATCCGGCGTATGACGAACTGACGCCGGCGTAGGCGTTCTCTTCCCTCATTCCGGGGCGTGACGAAGTCGCGAGCCCGGAATCCATCGGGCCGCGTACCTGGAGGTGAGATGGATTCCGGGCTCGATGCTTCGCATCGCCCCGGAATGACGAGCTTGATTTGTCGCGCGACCGTCAACACAATTTCCGTCATTGCGAGCGTAGCGAAGCAATCCAGAATCTTTCCGCAGAGGTGTCTGGATTGCTTCGCTACGCTCGCAATGACGACGGAGGGACCTACCATGGCCAAAGCCGCAGCCGCCGCAGGTATCGCCACTGGCCAATGCCTCTGCRGCAAGGTCACCTTCGAGATCGACGTTCCCGCGCGCTGGGCCTGGCATGATCATTCCGCCGGTAGCCGCCGCGCTCATGGCGCGGCTTACGCGACCTATGTCGGCAGCTGGAAGAAGCGCTTTCGCATCACCTCCGGCAAGGCTGCGCTCACGCGCTACGAGGACAAGGCAACGAAGACTGCGCGCAGCTTCTGCTCGCATTGCGGCACGCCGATCGCCTACGAGCGCCCGCGGGGCCCGCACATGGTCAACATCCCGCGCGCCCTGTTCAAGGAGCGCACCGGCCGCCAGCCGCTCTATCACATCGCCATCGAAGAGCTCCAGGAGTGGGCCTATACCGGCGAGCCGCTGGTGCCGCTGAAGGGCTTTCCCGGTGTGGTGTGGCAGCGCTCGAAAAAGAAGAAGCGCGCTAGCGGCGAAGACCCTTTCGAGCTTGGCCGCGAGGAGGTGCTTTAGCCTTGGCGGCGACCTCAGTCTTCGCCGAAACAGCCTTCCGCGGCGCCGCCTTGCGTCCCGCTGTATTCGCCGCCACGAAGTCGAGCCCGCGCTTGACCCAGTTTTTCAGCTCGGTATCGCTCTGATAGCCGTCCGGCGCGACGCGCACGAAGCCGGTCATGATGCGCCCGCGCATTTCCATCGGGCTGGTGTGCGGCTCCTGCAGCATGCGTGCATGCGCTTCCGGGCCGACGCGGATCAGCATGCCGCCGCGCCCGCTGACCGTGCAGCACATGGTGTTGTTCACCATGAAGCAGAGGCCGCCCATCATCTTCTTTTCCGCGACGTATCGCTGACCGGCCAGTAATTTGCGCACCCGCGCCGCGGTGTTCTCGTCATAGGCCATCGCGTCTCCCCGTGCAGGTTTACGCCCGAGCATGTTCCCAGCTTGCGCGCGCCGACGCAAGTCTGCCATGACGGCGCTTCCTTGCGTGCCTCGGCCAAGTTCGGCCATCATGCCTCCGTCCTTGCGGCAACGCCCGCTTCTGGAGGAAACATGAAGAACAAGATCACCGGCCGCTCCGCCTTTCTCGCGCTGCTCAAGGACGAGGGCATCACCCATCTGTTCGGCAACCCCGGGACCACCGAGCTGCCGATCATGCATGCGCTGAAGGATCATCCTGATCTCACCTATGTGATGGCGATGCAGGAGAGCCTGGTGGTGGCGATCGCCGATGGCTACAGCCGCGCCTCCGGTAAGCTCGTCGCCTGCAACGTCCATGTCGCGCCCGGCCTCGGCAACGCCATGGGCTCGCTCTACAACGCCCAGTTCACGGGCACCCCGATGATTTTGACCGCGGGCCAGCAGGAGCAGGGCCACGGCCTGATGGAGCCGGTGCTGTACGGCCCGCTGGTGCGCATGGCCGAGCCGCTGGTGAAATGGGCGGTCGAGGTGACGCGGCTGGAGGATCTGCCGCGCATCGTGCGCCGCGCCGCCAAGGTCGCGATGACGCCGCCGACCGGGCCGGTGTTCATCTCGCTGCCCGGCGACATCCTCAACAGCGAAGCCGGCATCGATCTTGGCCGCTCCACACGCATCGACGCGCGCACCAGGCCGTCGGACGAAGCGCTGAAGGCCTTTGCCGCGCGGCTGCTCAAGGCCGAACGTCCTGTCATCGTCACCATGGACGAGGTGGTCAAGAGCGACGCGCTGAAGGAGGCGGCCGAGCTCGCCGAGCTGCTCGGCGCTGCCGCCTATCAATCCTCGACCGCCTATGGCTCGCACTTCCTCTCGGAAAGCCCGAGCTTCGTCGGCACGCTGGCGCGCGTCCAGAAGGTCGCACGCGATACGCTCGCGCCCTACGATCTCCTGGTCGCGCTCGGTGGCGATCCCGTGCGCATGTCGGTCTATAGCGAAGTCGACCCACTGCCGGACGGATTGCCGATTCTGCAGGTCGGCCTCGCCGACTGGGAGATCGCCAAGAATTTTGGCGCGGAGATTGCGCTGAAGGCGGACGTCAAGGAAACGCTGCGCGCGCTGCTTCCCGTGCTGAAGGAGATCGGCGGCGCGGCACTGGCGCAACGCTCAAGGCAGCGTCTCGCAGAGCTCGCGCCGAAGAACTGGAGCGCGCGCCGCGCCGCTTTGGCCGAGCAGATCGGCAAGAGCGCGGGGCGCACGCCGATCGATCCCGATTATCTGGTGCTGCACATGGTTGAGGCCATGCCCGAGAACGCCATTCTCGTCGATGAAGGCCTCACTTCCAGCCGCCAGATCACGAACCTGCGTCCGCACCGCGATCGCTTCGGCTATCACGGCCTTGCCTCGGGCGGCATCGGCTGGGGCCTGCCGGCATCGGTTGGTGTCAGCATCGCCAATCCGGATCGTCCCGTGGTGTGCTTCTCCGGCGACGGCAGCGCGATGTATTCGATCCAGTCGCTATGGACGGCGGCACATCACAAGCTGCCGCTCAACGTCGTCATCGCCAACAATGGCGGCTATCGCATCATCAAGCAGCGCCTGCTCGCCTTCCATGGCGACGACAATTATGTCGGCATGGATTTTGTCGACCCGCCGGTGGATTTTGCCGGCATCGCCAGGGCGCTGGGCTGCGAGGCGATCAAGATCAGCGACCCCCGCGAGCTGAAGGCGACGCTGTCGTCGGCGTTTGCCCGGCCCGGGACGAAGCTGATCGAGGTGATGGTGGACGGGAAGGTGTAGGGGGTCGCGCCTCCCTGCAGGATCGGTGCTCGCCGCACTCTCAGTCGTCATCACCCGCGAAGGCGGGTGATCCGGTATTCCAGAGACGGCGGTGGTGGAGTCGGGACGCCGCGGCGTACTGGATGCCCCGGTCAAGCCGGGGCATGACAGAGAGTGTGAGGCTTCTACCCCGTCTTCCCCACCCGATACCCTGCCGCCGGATGCGGCGCGCCGAGCCGCGCGCGGCCATCGCCGAACAGCTTCTCCCGCAATGTGCCTTTTGCGTATTCCGGCTTGTACCGCCCGCGCCGCGTCAGCTCCGGCACCAGCATGTCGGCGATGTCCTCGAAGTCGCCGGGCGAGATCGCGAAGGCGACGTTGAGGCCGTCGACGTCGGTTGCCTCGAACCATTGCTCGATCTTGTCCGCGACCATCTCGGGCGTTCCAACCACCACGGGGCCGGCGCCGCCGATGCCGACATGCTCGATGACGTCGCGCACGGTCCAGACGCGATCGGGGTCGGCGCGGGTGACGTTGTCCATGGCGCTGCGGCCGGCATCGTTCTGGACGTGGCGGACCTGCTGGTCGAGGTCGTAGCCGGAGAAGTCGACGCCGGTCCATCCCGACATCAGCGCCAGCGCGCCTTCGGGGCTGATATGGCGGCGGTAGTCGGCGTATTTCTCCTTCGCCTCGGCTTCGGTCCGGCCGAGGATGATCGTCATCATCGAGAACATCAGGATCTCGGCCGGATTGCGGCCCAGCGCGGCGGCCTCCTGCCGGATCGCGGAGACGCGCGGTGCGATCACCTTGGCTGACGGTCCCGACATGAACACGCATTCGGCGTGACGCGCCGCGAACTGGCGGCCCCGCGGCGAGGTGCCGGCCTGGTACAGCACGGGCGTGCGCTGCGGCGACGGTTCGCTGAGGTGAATGGTGTTGTTGATGCGGTAGTTCGCACCCTCATGATTGACGCGATGAACCTTTGCGGGATCGGTAAAGATACCGCGCTTGCGATCGCGCAGCACGGCATCATCCTCCCAGCTCCCTTCCCAGAGCTTGTAGACGACCTCCATATATTCGTCGGCGATGTCGTAGCGGTCGTCATGCCCGGTCTGCTTGTCCTTGCCGGCGCCGCGGGCGGCGCTGTCGAGATAGCCGGTGACGACGTTCCAGCCGATCCGCCCCTCGGTGAGATGATCGAGCGTCGACATCCGTCGCGCGAAGGGGTAGGGCGGCTCGAAGGACAAATTGCTGGTGACGCCGAAACCGAGATTTTGCGTCACCGCCGCCATCGCCGAGAGCAGGAGCAGCGGCTCGTTCGACGGCGTCTGTGCTGCATTGCGCAAGGCTGCGTCAGGGCTGTTGCCATAGACGTCGTAGACGCCCAGCACGTCAGCCAGGAACAAGCCGTCGAAGCGGCCGCGCTCCAGCGTCCTGGCAAGGTCGATCCAGTAGGGCAGGCGGTTATATTCGGCGGTGCGGTYGCGCGGATGGGTCCACAGGCCCGGCGACTGGTGTGCAACGCAATTCATCGCAAAGGCGTTGAGCCTGATCTGCTTGGCCATGATGGTCCCCCGGCGCTCTGTACTGAGCGCTCTTCGAATGATAGACGTGCGCCCCAACTTGGCGAAGTTCTTGCATATAACTTGCGCTTGGCAAGGCCAAAATCAGCAGCACTGCTGCCCTTGGCAAGCCAATCTCAAGCGAGCAAGAACGAAATCCCAAGAGAATTACAAGAGAACTACAAGAACAATCCAAGTCCCCGCCACTTTCGAAGGCCGTCCTGTCTCGGGTAGAGTCCTTCCTCGAAGTCCGAAAAGCAAATCATGACCAGAGCCGACGCCATCGCCCGCGCCCGTGAGGATTTCAAATCGGGCGCGTTCCTCGCCGAACTCGACCGCCGCGTCGCCTTCAAGACCGAAAGCCAGAATCCGTCGCGCGGCGCCGAGTTGCGTGCCTATCTGGAACAGGAGATGCAGCCGGCCTTCGCTGCGCTCGATTTTCAAAGCCGTATGGTCGAATCCCCCAGCGGCAAGGCGCCGTTCCTGTTCGCCGAGCATCACGAGAGCGCGTCCGCCCCGACCGTGCTGATTTACGGCCATGGCGACGTCGTCGACGGCATGGAGGGCGAATGGCGCGATGGCCGCGATCCCTGGCGCACGACGGTTGCGGGCACGCGCCTCTACGGCCGCGGCACCGCCGACAACAAGGGCCAGCACAGCATCAACATGGCGGCGCTCCGCGCGGTGCGCGAGGCTCGCGGCGGCAAGCTCGGCTTCAACGCCAAATTCATCGTCGAGATGGGTGAGGAAATCGGCTCGCCCGATCTCGGCAAGGTCTGCGATCTCAATCGTGATGCGCTCAAGGCCGATCTGTTCATGGCCTCCGACGGACCGCGCCTGTCGGCAGATCGCCCGACACTCTTCCTCGGCTGCCGTGGCGGCATCCGCGTCCATCTCGACGTGAATTTGCGCGACGGCGGCCATCATTCCGGCAATTGGGGCGGCGTGCTCGCCAATCCCGCGACCATTCTGGTCAACGCGATCTCGACGCTGGTCGATGGCCGTGGCCGTCTCCAGCTCGATGCCCTGAAGCCGCCGCGGCTCACCAACCAGATCCGCAGCTATCTTGCCGATGTGCAGGTCGTCCCGACCGAGGACGAGCCGGCGCTGGCGGAGAACTGGGGCGAGGAGGGATTGTCAGCGGCCGAGCGGCTCTATGCCTGGAACACGCTCGAAGTGCTGGCGATGTCCTCGGGCAATATCGAAAAGCCGGCCAACGCCATTCCCGGTCACGCCAATGCCGTGCTGCAACTGCGCTTTGTCGTCGGCACCAAGATCGACGGCCTGATCGAGGCCGTCCGCGCGCATCTGGTCGAGAAGGGTTTCCCGATGGTCGAGGTGCGGGCCGCACAGAGCTTTGCGGCCTCGCGTACCGATTTCGACAGCCCCTGGATCAAATGGGCGGCGGATTCGGTGCGAGAAACGACCGGCAAGGCGCCGGCGGTGCTGCCGAACTTCGGCGGATCGCTGCCGAACGACGTATTTTCCGAGATCCTAGGCCTGCCGACGATCTGGGTCCCGCACTCCTATCCCGGTTGCTCCCAGCATGCGCCCAATGAGCACATCCTGCTGCCATTGACCGAAGAGGCCTTGACGGTGATGGCCGGGCTGTTCTGGGATCTCGGGGAATTGCCCAAGCCTTTGACCTGAGCCGCTGACCTGAGCCACTGACCCTTGGCCATTAACCTGAGCCGCAAGCCAGCCGAAAGTCACATTCTAATCCGGGCCGATTTGTGCTTGCATCCGGCCCATCATCCTGAAAGGGGAACAAAAAAGTGAAGCATTTCCGTCACATCGGTCTCGCGCTTGCCGCGACCTTTGCCGTCAGCCAGGCCGGGGCCCAGGAGCTGACCGGCACGCTGAAGAACATCAAGGACACCGGCGCCATCACGCTGGGCTTCCGCGACTCCTCGATCCCGTTCTCCTATCTGGACGACAACCAGAAGCCCATCGGGTTCGCGATGGATATCTGCTACAAGATCGTCGACGCCGTGAAGAAGGAGCTCAAGCTCGACAAGCTCGAGGTCAAGCTCAACCCGGTCACTTCGGCGACGCGTATTCCGCTGATGGCCAACGGCACCATCGACCTCGAATGCGGCTCGACCACCAACAATGCCGAGCGCCAGAAGCAGGTCGCCTTCACCAACACCCACTTCCTGACCGCCAGCCGCTACGTGTTCAAGAAGTCGAGCGGCCTGAAGTCGATCGACGACCTCAAGGGCAAGACGGTGGTCTCGACCGCCGGCACCACCAATATCAAGCAGCTCACCGAGGCCAACGTTGCGAAGGGCCTCGGCGCCAACATCATCCCGGCCAAGGACCATGCTGAGTCCTTCCTGATGGTCGAGACTGATCGCGCGGTCGCCTTCGTGATGGACGACATCCTGCTCGCGAGCCTTGTTGCCGGCTCGAAGTCGCCGGACGACTACGTCATCTCCAAGGACGCCTTCTCCAAGCCTGAGCCCTACGGCATCATGCTGCGCAAGGACGACGCGCCGTTCAAGAAGGTGGTCGATGCGGCGACCGCCGCGCTCTACACCTCGGGCGAAGGTCAGAAGATCTATGAGAAGTGGTTCACCCAGAAGATTCCGCCGAAGGGCCTCAACCTCAATTCGCCGATCTCGGCCGAGCTGAAGAACGAGTTCGCGAAGCCCACGGACTCGCCGAACCCGGACGACTACAAATAAGCTGCTGTTTGCCTCTTCCCGCTTGCGGGGAGAGGAAGCAAATTCCGGCCATTCTGGAGGGAGTGGCCGGACATTTGCATAGACGTTTACGTCATCTGTGATTGGCGCGTTCGCGCGGGGGACACGTGAACTACCACTGGAACTGGGGAATCTTCTTCGAGCCGAACCCGATGGGGACCGGTACCTACCTCGACATGCTGCTGTCGGGGCTGGCGCTGACCCTGAAGACGGCGGTTCTTGCCTGGATCATCGCGCTGGTCTTCGGCTCGTTGATCGGCGTCATGCGCACGCTGCCCTCCAGGGCGGCCTACTGGTTCGGCTTCTGCTGGGTCGAGTTCTTCCGCAACATGCCGCTGCTGGTGCAGCTGTTCCTGTGGTACTTCGTGCTGCCGGAATTGTTGCCGAAGGCGGCCGGCACCTGGCTGAAGCAACTGCCGAACGCACCGTTCTGGACCGCTGCGATCGGCGTCGGCCTCTTCATGTCGGCGCGTGTCGCTGTGCAATTGCAGGCCGGCATCGGCTCGTTGCCGCGCGGGCAGAAGATGGCCGCAACTGCGCTCGGCCTGACCACCGTGCAGGGCTATCGCTATGTGCTGCTGCCGATGGCGTTCCGCATCATCCTGCCGCCGCTGACCTCCGAGTTCCTCAACACCATCAAGAACACGGCGGTCGCCATCACCATCGGCCTGCTCGAGCTGAACGGACAGGCGCGCTCGATGCAGGAATTCTCGTTCCAGGTGTTCGAGGCCTTCACCGCAGCGACCCTGCTC
>NZ_JBFUES010000090.1:0-13141 GCF_056403875.1 Bradyrhizobium sp. P2_E8 | reverse complement strand
CTGCCTCCACCGTGGAGGGAAATGGATGCGGCGCCGGCCAGGGGATGGACGCAGATGACCGGGCAACTCAGGCTGGACGACCACCTTCAACGGTACTCGGAGACCGCGCCCCACGCGCTGGCGGTGGCGACCGCAGTCGATGCCATCGCGGCGGCGGCGATCGAGATCGCCGACCTCATCGGCACCGGCGATCTCGCGGACGCCTCGGGCCTGACCACGAGCCGCAACAGCGACGGCGACGTCCAGCGGGATCTCGACGTCCAGGCGGATGCGATCCTGCGCCGCTGTCTCGGCAAGCTGCCGATCGCAGCGCTGGCGTCGGAGGAGATGCGCGAGCCGCAGATCGTCGATCGCGCGGCCAGGATCTGCGTCGCGATCGATCCGCTCGACGGCTCCTCCAACATCGACATCAACATGACCGTCGGCACGATCTTCTCGATCCTGCCCGCGCCCGACGATCTCGCGCTCGCCTTCCATCAGCGCGGCTCGGCGCAGCTCGCGGCGGGCTTCGTCACCTACGGTCCGCAGACCTCGCTGGTGCTGACGCTCGGCGACGGCGTCGACATCTTCACGCTCGACCGCAAATCCGGCTGCTTCCGTCTCGCGCGCAGCGCCGTGCAGATCTCAGAAGCGGGCGAGGAGTTCGCGATCAATGCGTCCAATCGCCGGCATTGGGATCCTCCGGTGCGCGCCTTCATCGACGAGTGCCTTGCCGGCGTCGAAGGCCTCGCCAATCACGATTTCAACATGCGCTGGATCGGCTCGCTGGTCGCCGAGACCTATCGCATCCTCACCCGCGGCGGCGTGTTCCTCTATCCCTCGGACGCACGGCCCGGCTATGGCGACGGCCGCCTGCGCCTCACCTACGAGGCGCATCCGATGGCTTACATCATCGAGCAGGCCGGCGGCTCGGCCTCGACCGGACGCGAGCGCATCCTCGATTTGTCTGCGCAAAGCCTGCACCAGCGCGTGCCGCTGATCATGGGCTCGAGCAACGAGGTGCGGCGCGTCGAAGAATTGCATTGCGATCCGCTGCTGGTTGCCAGCGTCTCAGCGCCGCTGTTCGCGCGGCGCGGCTTCTTCCGGCTGTGAGGAGGGACACATGTCCAGGAAGCATCCGATCATCTCCATCACCGGCTCCTCCGGCGCCGGCACGACCTCGGTCAAGAAGACGTTCGAGCAGATCTTCTTCCGCGAGAAGGTCAACGCCGTCTACATCGAGGGCGACGCCTTCCATCGCTATGACCGCGCCGAGATGCGCACGCAGATGGCGAAGGAGGCCGAGCGCGGCAACAGGCATTTCAGCCATTTCAGCCCCGAGACCAACCTGTTCGAGGAGCTGGAGCGTGCCTTCCGCGACTACGGCGAGACCGGCACGGCGGTGACGCGACACTATGTGCACGATGCCGAGGAATCCGCGCTGCACGGTGCGCCTCCCGGCACCTTCACGGAATGGGAGCGGCTGCCGGAGAATTCGGACCTGCTGTTCTACGAAGGCCTGCACGGCGCCGTCGTCACCGACAAGGTCAACGTTGCGCGCTACGCCGACCTGAAGATCGGCGTCGTGCCCGTCATCAATCTCGAATGGATCCAGAAGCTGCACCGCGACCGCAGCGCGCGGGGCTATTCGACCGAAGCCGTCACCGACACCATTCTGCGGCGGATGCCTGACTACATCCACTACATCTGTCCGCAATTCACCGAGACCGACATCAATTTCCAGCGCGTGCCGACGGTGGACACTTCCAATCCGTTCATCGCGCGCTGGATCCCGACGCCTGACGAATCGATGGTCGTGATCCGCTTCAAGAACCCGCGCGGCATCGACTTCCCGTATCTGCTCTCGATGCTGCCCCACAGCTGGATGTCGCGCGCGAATTCGATCGTGTGCCCCGGCGCCAAGCTGGACCTCGCGATGCAGCTGATCCTGACGCCGCTGATCATGCAGCTCATCGAGCGCAAGCGAAACCTGAAGTGAACAAGGAGAGAATGCGATGAACATCTCCGTCCATGCCGAAGCCGACCTCACGGCTGTCGCGCATAACGATCTCGCCAACGCCGTCCGCTTCCTCGCGGTCGATGCCATCGAGACATCGCAGTCCGGCCATCCCGGCCTGCCCATGGGCATGGCCGATGTCGCGACCGTGCTGTTCTCGCGCTTCCTGAAGTTCGACTCGGCGCACCCGAACTGGCCGGATCGCGATCGCTTCGTGCTTTCCGCGGGCCACGGCTCGATGCTGCTCTATGCACTGCTCCATCTCACCGGCGGCGCCGTCAGCCTCGATGACATCAAGGCCTTCCGGCAATGGGGCTCGAAGACACCGGGCCATCCCGAATACGGCCATACGCCAGGGGTCGAGACCACGACGGGGCCGCTGGGGCAGGGGATTGCCACGGCCGTCGGCATGGCGCTCGCCGAGCGCATGGCCAATGCGCGGCATGGCGATGGGCTCGTCGACCACTTCACGTATGTCATCGCGGGCGACGGCTGCTTAATGGAAGGCATCAGCCAGGAGGCGATCTCGCTCGCCGGCCATCTCCAGCTCGGCCGCCTGATCGTGCTGTTCGACGACAACGGCATCTCTATCGACGGACCGACGTCGCTTGCGACATCGGACGACCAGCTCGCGCGCTTCGCCGCCTCCGGCTGGTCGGTGCGCCGCGTCGATGGGCACGATCCCGAAGCGGTTGCGCAGGCGATTGCCGAAGAGCGCGAAACCACAAAGCCGTCGCTGATCGCCTGCCGCACCGTCATCGGTTATGGCGCGCCGGACCGGCAGGGCACAGAGAAGGCGCATGGCGCGCCGCTCGGCACCGAGCAGACCGCTGCGGCGCGCCGGACGCTCGGCTGGGATTATCAGCCCTTCGTGGTGCCGATCCCGATCCTCAAGGCGTGGCGCATGATCGGGCAGCGGGGACAGGTCGAGCGTCTCGCCTGGCTCGATCGCTATGAAAGTGCTTCGCCCGAGCAGCGCGACCTGTTCGTCGAAGGCAGGGTCGTCGCCCTGCCGGCCGCCTATGCGCTGGCCGCGGCGAAATTGCGCGAGCGCTTTGCGAGCGAGCGGCCGAAGCTCGCGACGCGGCAGGCCTCGCAACAGGTGCTGGACGGCATCGCCGGGACAATTCCGGGCCTCGTCGGTGGCTCTGCGGACCTGACGCATTCGAACCTGACTCATGCCAGGGCGCAAACTCCCGTCAAGAGCGGGGCGTTCGCCGGCGACTACATCCACTACGGCATTCGCGAGCACGGCATGGCCGCCGCGATGAACGGCCTCGCGCTGCACGGCGGCTTCATTCCCTATGGCGGCACGTTCCTCGCGTTCTCCGACTACAGCCGGCCGGCGATCCGCCTTGCGGCCTTGATGCGGCTGCGCGTCATCCACGTGATGACGCACGACTCCATCGGTCTCGGAGAGGACGGCCCGACGCACCAGCCGGTCGAGCATCTCGCCGCGTTGCGCGTGATCCCGAACCTCCTGGTGTTCCGCCCCGCCGACGCGGTAGAGACGCTGGAGGCCTGGGACTGCGCCCTTGCGGCGGAGCATCGTCCCTCCGTGCTCTGCCTGTCGCGGCAAGCCTTGCCGACGTTCCGCAGTGATGCGCGCGGCAGAAACCGTGTCGCGCGCGGTGCCTATCTCGTGGTCTCGCCGGATGGCGGCCGCGATGTGACGTTGATGGCGACCGGTTCGGAAGTCTCGATCGCGCTGGAAGCCGCCCGCCTGCTCGCGACCGAGCACATCCGAGCGGCCGTGGTCTCGGCGCCCTGCTTCGCGCTCTTCGAGGAGCAGCCGGAGGATTACCGCGCCACCGTGCTCGGCACCGCGCCGCGTGTCGGGATCGAGGCGGCCGTGCCCGGCGATTGGCCGCGCTGGATCGGCGCCGACGGTGAATTCGTCGGCATGCGCGGCTTCGGCGCTTCGGCGCCGGCGTCGGTGCTGTATCGCGAATTCGGCATCACGCCGCAAAACATCGCGGAAGCCGCCCGCCGGGCGATCGCCCGCAAGAGCCAATAAGGAGGACGACCCTTGGCCCGTATCACCCTTCGCCAACTGCTCGATCACGCCGCCAGCCACGGCTACGCGGTGCCGGCATTCAACATCAACAACATGGAGCAGGGGATCGCGATCATGCAGGCGGCCGCCGAGGTCGATGCGCCCGTGATCATCCAGGCCTCGCGCGGCGCGCGCAGCTATGCCGGCGATCTCATGCTGTCCCACATGATCGACGCGCTGGAGCGGACTTATCCCGACATCCCGCTCTGCATGCACCAGGACCACGGCAATGACGAGGCGACCTGCGCGTCCGCCATCGCGCACGGTTTCACCTCGGTGATGATGGACGGATCGCTGAAAGCCGACGCCAAGACCGCGGCCGATTACGACTACAACGTCGCGATCACCCGCCGCGTCGTCGATCTCGCCCATTGGGTCGGCGCTTCGGTCGAAGGCGAGCTCGGCGTGCTCGGCTCGCTCGAACATGGCGGCGGCGAGCAGGAGGACGGTCATGGCGTCGAGGGCAAGGTCAGCCACGACCAGCTGCTGACCGATCCCGACCAGGCCGTCGATTTCGTTCGCGCGACGAAAGTCGATGCGCTGGCCATTGCAATGGGCACCTCGCACGGCGCCTACAAGTTCAGCCGCAAGCCCGATGGCGATATCCTGGCGATGCGGGTGGTTGAGGAGATTCACCGCCGGCTGCCGAACACGCATCTCGTCATGCACGGCTCGTCCTCGGTGCCGCAGCCGCTCCAGGACATGTTCAACCAGTTCGGCGGCGAGATGCCGCAGACCTGGGGCGTGCCGGTGGAAGAGATCGTGCGCGGCATCAAGAGCGGCGTGCGCAAGGTCAATATCGACACCGACTGCCGTCTGGCGATGACCGCGGTGTTCCGGAAAGTGGCCGCGCAGACACGCTCCGAGTTCGATCCGCGCAAATTCCTCAAGCCGGCGATGGACGCGATGCGCGAGCTCTGCCGCGAGCGCTTCGAACAGTTCGGCACCGCGGGCCACGCGAGCAGGATCAAGGTCGTTCCCCTGAGCGAGATGGCGCGGCGTTATCGCGCCGGCGAGCTCGATCCGCGCGTCGACGCCCGAGAGTCGGTCGCCGCCTAGTCATTCAGAGAGAAGAACAGGAGAGAGTCATGAATGCACATACCGGCACGGTTCGCGGCAAGGAGCGCTATCGCTCGGGCGTCATGGAATACAAGCGCATGGGCTATTGGGAGCCCGATTACACGCCAAAGGACACCGACGTCATCGCGCTGTTCCGCGTCACGCCGCAGGAAGGCGTCGATCCGATCGAGGCGTCCGCTGCGGTTGCCGGCGAGTCCTCGACCGCGACCTGGACGGTGGTGTGGACCGACCGGCTGACGGCCGCCGAAAAATATCGCGCGAAATGCTATCGCGTCGATCCGGTGCCGGGCACGCCGGGCTCGTATTTCGCCTACATCGCCTACGATCTCGACCTGTTCGAGCCGGGCTCGATCGCCAACCTCTCGGCCTCGATCATCGGCAACGTGTTCGGCTTCAAGCCGCTGAAGGCGCTGCGGCTCGAGGACATGCGTTTCCCCGTCGCCTATGTGAAGACGTTTCAGGGACCGGCGACCGGCATCGTGGTCGAGCGCGAGCGGCTCGACAAGTTCGGCCGGCCGCTGCTGGGCGCAACCGTGAAGCCGAAGCTCGGGCTTTCGGGGCGCAATTACGGCCGCGTGGTCTACGAGGCGCTGAAGGGCGGGCTCGACTTCACCAAGGACGACGAGAACATCAACTCGCAGCCCTTCATGCATTGGCGCGATCGCTTCCTCTATTGCATGGAGGCGGTGAACCGTGCGCAGGCCGCTTCCGGCGAGGTGAAAGGCACGTACCTGAACATCACCGCGGGCACGATGGAGGACATGTACGAGCGCGCGGAATTCGCCAAGGAGCTCGGATCGTGCATCGTCATGATCGACCTCGTGATCGGCTACACCGCGATCCAGTCGATGGCGAAATGGGCCCGGCGCAACGACATGATCCTGCATCTGCATCGCGCCGGTCACTCGACCTATACGCGGCAGAAGAGCCACGGCGTGTCGTTCCGCGTCATCGCCAAATGGATGCGGCTTGCCGGCGTCGATCACATCCATGCCGGCACGGTGGTCGGCAAGCTCGAAGGCGATCCGAACACCACGCGCGGCTATTACGATGTCTGCCGCGAGGATTTCAACCCGACCAAGCTCGAGCATGGCTTGTTCTTCGACCAGTCCTGGGCGAGCCTGAATAAGATGATGCCGGTGGCCTCCGGCGGCATCCATGCCGGCCAGATGCACCAGCTGCTCGATCTCCTGGGCGAAGACGTCGTGCTGCAATTCGGCGGCGGCACGATCGGCCATCCCATGGGCATCGCGGCGGGCGCGATCGCCAACCGCGTGGCGCTGGAGGCGATGATCCTCGCCCGCAACGAGGGCCGCGACTACGTCCATGAAGGGCCGGAGATCCTGGCCAGGGCGGCCGAGACTTGCACGCCGCTGAAGGCGGCGCTCGAAGTCTGGAAGGACGTCACCTTCAACTATCAATCCACCGACACGCCGGACTTCGTGCCGACTGCGCTCGAAACCGTTTGAGGAGACGCAACATGAAACTCACCCAGGGCTGCTTTTCGTTCCTGCCCGACCTCACCGACGATCAGATCGCCAAGCAGGTGCAGTATTGCCTCGCAAACGGCTGGGCGGTGAATATCGAGTTCACCGACGATCCGCACCCCCGCAACACCTATTGGGAGATGTGGGGCCTGCCGATGTTCGACCTTCAGGACGCCGCCGGCGTGATGATGGAGCTCGCCCAATGCCGCAGGGTGTACGGCGACCGATACATCCGTATCAGCGGCTTCGATTCCAGCCATGGCTGGGAGTCGGTGCGAATCTCGTTCCTCGTCAACCGGCCGCCGCAGGAAGCGGAATTCGAGCTGGTGCGCCAGGAAGTGGGGGGGCGCGCGATCCGCTACACCACCGTGCGAAAGACGCCTGCACACGTGTCCTAGTCATCCGTTTCCGCGCGGAGCTCTCCCTGCTCCGTATCCTTGGCGGACCACTGCTTCGCCGCTTCCCCCCCGCGGCGAAGCTTTTTTCTTCGAGGTGCCGATGCTTGACGTGCCCCATGCGACGACCGCCGAAGGCGGCGAGACCAATTTCGATCTCCGCAAGGAAGCCGAAGCGGCCGGGATCACGGATACGCTGCAGCAGCTCGAGCAGGAGCTGGTTGGCCTCCGGCCGGTCAAGAACCGCGTACGCCAGATTGCCTCGCTCCTGCTGATCGAGCGCATCCGGCAGCGTGCGGGCCTCGCCTCCGCGCCGCCGACGCTGCACATGTCGTTCACGGGCAATCCCGGCACCGGCAAGACCACCGTGGCGCTGCGCATGGCGAAGATCCTGCACGGGCTCGGTTTCGTGCGGCGCGGTCAGGTGATCTCCGTGACGCGTGACGACCTCGTCGGCCAGTATATCGGCCACACCGCGCCGAAGACGAAGGAGATCTTGAAGAAGGCGATGGGCGGCGTGCTGTTCATCGACGAGGCCTATTATCTGCACCGGCCGGACAATGAGCGCGACTACGGCCAGGAGGCGATCGAGATCCTGCTTCAGGTGATGGAGAACCAGCGCGAGGATCTCGTCGTGATCCTCGCCGGTTATGGCGAGCGAATGACCAGCTTCTTCGCTTCCAATCCCGGCTTCCGTTCGCGCATCGCCCACCACATCGAGTTTCCGGACTATGCGGAAGCCGAGCTGCTCGTCATTGCCGAGCTGATGCTGAAGGAGCGCGGCTATCGCTTCTCGGCGGCCGCGCGCGAGGCGTTTGAAAGATACATCGCGCTGCGGCGGACCCAGCCGTTCTTCTCCAACGCGCGCTCGATCCGCAATGCCGTCGACCGCATCCGCTTGCGGCAGGCCGATCGGCTGGTGTCCGATCTCGACCGGATGCTCGAAATTACCGACCTCGAGACCATCGATCCCGTGGACGTGCTGGCAAGCCGCGTCTTCAGCGGCGGGGCCGACGTGCGGAGTGCAAAGCCATGACCAGCGAGATCCTTATCGCTCCCTCGATCCTGGCTGCGGACTTCGCCCGTCTCGGGGAGGAGATCGCAGCCATCGACGCGGCCGGCGCGGACTGGATCCATTGCGACGTCATGGACGGACATTTCGTCCCGAACATCAGCTTCGGCGCCGATGTCATCAAGGCGATCCGGCCGGTGACGAAGAAGATCTTCGACGTGCATCTGATGATCGCGCCGGTCGACCCTTATCTCGAGGCGTTCGCGAAGGCCGGGGCCGATGTCATCACCGTGCATGCCGAAGCGGGACCGCATCTCGATCGCACGTTGCAGGCGATCCGCGCGCTCGGGAAGAAGGCCGGTGTCAGCCTGTGCCCGGCGACATCGGAAGGCGCGATCGAATATGTGCTCGATCGCGTCGATCTGGTGCTGGTGATGACGGTCAATCCGGGCTTCGGCGGCCAGTCCTTCCTCGAATCCCAGCTCGACAAGATCAGGCGCATTCGAACCATGATCGGCGACCGGCCGATCCGGCTCGAGGTCGATGGCGGCATCACGCGCGACAACGCTGCTGCTGTGGCCGCCGCGGGTGCCGATACGCTCGTGGCGGGTTCCGCGGTGTTCCGCGGCAAGAGCAGCGCCGACTATGCCGGCAATATTGCAGCTATTCGCATCGCCGCCGAGGCCGGCCGGGTTCCTCAATCGCAGGATAATTCCGCGCAGCCGCTGCGCGTCGGCGAAAGCGCGCGTCTCCGGTAGACTACGGGAGCCGTGCACCCGGGTGTCGCTTGTGCCAACGCGTGCCACTTTGCTCCGGGGTTCCACGGAACTTGCCTCACAAGGCGATCGGATTCCTTCAGGCCGGGGTAACCACCGCGTCCGCGGCGAACGTTCGATTAACGCCCGCGCAATGCTAAGAGTCTCAATCTGCGGTTCAGGAACGCGAGATATCTGCGGGCATGAGGCCTGCACTCGGCCAGTTGGGGTGGCATGAGCATGCATCGCTTGTTCGCTGAGCAGCTTCGCTGTGCCCACCGAAGCGACCGGATGGGTCGATCTCGACAAGTTGGGCGAACTCGTCAGCGCGGCCTACGAGGCAAACGACCGCGATCGCCAGCGGATCGCCGACGCGCGCGCCCAGACGCACGATCAGGTCGAAGAGGAGTTGCTCCGGACCCGCGAGTTCCTCGATACGATCGTCGAGAATATCCCGATTGCCGTGTTCGCAAAGTGCGCGAAGGATTCCCGCTACATTCTGCTCAACCGAGCCGGCGAGGACTATTACGGCCTGCCCCGCGAACAGATGCTGGGCAGGACTCCCGAGGAGATTTTTCCGGCGGACGTTGCCCGCGTGGTCAACGAGCAGGACCGCAGGGTCGTCGCCAGTGGAATGCCGATGTTCCTCGAGGAACACCTGCTCGAGGTCGGCGTCAAGGGCCACGACCGCGTCGTCAATTCGCGCAAGATGCTGATCAGGGACGGCGCCGGCGATCCGCAATATCTGGTCGGCGTGATCGAGGATGTCACCGAGCGCGTCACGAACCATGAGCGCATCAGTCATCTTGCCCATCATGATGCCATGACCGACCTGCCGAACCGCAGCGCCTTCAACGCGGAGCTGGACGAGCGGCTGGAGCGGGCGCAGGAGGCTTCGACCGGCTTTGCAGTGCTCAGCCTCGATCTCGACCGCTTCAAGGAGGTCAACGACGTGTTAGGGCACCCCGTCGGCGACATGCTGATGCGGGCGGCGGCGGATCGTCTTGCCGCGGAAGCCGACGGCGCCTTCGTCGCCCGCATCGGCGGCGACGAGTTCATGATCCTGATGCCCGACAACGCGCGCCGCGAGGACGTGCTGACGCTGGCCGAGCGCCTGGTCGAGGTGATCCGCAAGGAGCTCGAGGTCGACGACTATCTCTCCCAGGTGGGCGTCAGCGTCGGCATCGCCGTCTACCCCGATGACGGCGTGGATCCCGCGACGCTGCTTGCCAACGCCGATTCCGCGCTCTATCGCGCCAAGCGCGAGGGCAGGGCCCGGGTCTGCTTCTTCGAATCCGAGACGGACCAGGAGCTGCGTGATCGCAGGCTGTTGCAGCACGATCTGCGACAGGCGCTGGAGCAGAACCAGTTCCTCGTCTACTTCCAGCCGCAGGCGCGGATGGATGGCGAGGTCATCGGCTTCGAGGCGCTGCTGCGCTGGAATCACCCGACGCGGGGCTTCGTGCCGCCAGACCAATTCATTCCACTTGCCGAGGAGAACGGGCTGATCATCCAGATCGGCGAATGGGTTCTGCGCGAAGCATGCCGCGAGGCGGCATCCTGGCCACGGCCGTTGCAGGTCGCGGTCAATTTGTCGCCGGTCCAGTTCCAGGCCGGCGACCTCGAACGCTCGATCCACCAGGTTCTGCTGGAGACGGGGCTTACGCCGACGCGGCTCGAGGTCGAGATCACCGAGGGCGTGCTGATCGGCGATTTTACCCGCGCGCTCAATCTGCTGCGGCGATTGAAGGCACTCGGCATCCGCATTGCGATGGACGATTTCGGCACCGGCTACTCCTCGCTGTCCTATCTCCAGTCGTTTCCGTTCGACAAGATCAAGATCGACCGCAGCTTCATCTCCAACCTCGAGGCGACGCCGCAATCGGCCGAGATCGTCCGCGCCGTCCTCAGCCTCGCGCACGCGCTGAATATCCCGGTCATCGCTGAAGGGGTGGAGACGGAGGCGCAGCGTGCCTTCCTGGCGCACGAGGCCTGCGAGCAGATGCAGGGCTATCTCGTCGGCCGACCCGACCTGATCGAGCGCTATCTCGACCTGGTCGGCGTGACCGTGGAGCGCCGCCTCTACGCCTAGTCGCCGCCCGAAACGAAATGAGCCGCCGGTTCCATGCCCGCACGGCTCCAAAGTCGCAGGCTGCGTTGATAGCGTAGCCGTGGTGTACCGCCGTTACCTTGTTTGCGGCCATACGAAAAAAATTATACGCGCGACAGGGACGTCGGGCTGTGCTTTGCCTCACACATGCCGTAACTTTGTGGCTGGTTCGGCGTTGAGCGGTACGCTGCTGAGATCCATCGCCAAACATTTGTAAAGTTTGCGCCAAAGCAAAGCGGCCGCGTTGCRGCACACGTTAACATTCCCGAGACCGACGGCGTTGCGCAGAAAAAGTTTCGCACAAGTGCAATGCCCCTGACGCAAACCGGAGAAATAAGCCGGGTGTGACCGAGAGGGAGATTCTCATGGAGAACGTACGTCGCTACCGTGCGCTGGCGTCCCTCTGTCGCCAGCAGGCGGCCTACCGGCCGCTCCAGAACTGGGAACTCCTCGGCCAGGCCGAACATTTTGAATATCTCGCCGAGCTCGCACTCAAGGCGCATTTCGATGCGTGCAATGTGCAACGCGACGAGAACGCCACCGCAACCGCTGGATGGGAGACCCCCGCTGCGGCGTGAGAGCGCCGGGCCAGCTTCGGTCAGTGCGACATCAGCGTCGGCACGGTCATGGCTTCCAGCATGGCGCGGGTGACGCCGCCGAGAACGCGCTCCTGCAATCGCGAATGGCCGTAGCCGCCCATCACCAGGAGATCGAGGCTCTCGTAGGCCGCCAGCGACAGGATGGTCGGCTGGATCTCGGAGCGGGTGGCTGACAGGCCGTCCGTGCGGGTCGAGAGCCCGCGCCGGCCGAGATGTCGTGCCAGATTGCTTGCCGACACTTCGCCGGGCACCACGTCGGCTTCGTTGATCGTGATGATCACGATCTCTTCGGCGCGCGCCAGGAACGGTGCCGCGTCGCGCATCGCGCGGGCGGCGAGCCGGCTGCCGTCCCAGCAGATGCCGATCCGCCTCGCCTTGAAGGCTCCTCGGAAAGTGTACGGCAGGAACAGCACCGGGCCGCCCGCCTGGAACAGGATCTCGCCGGGCACGTCGTTGTCGAACGAGCTTTGCGCGGGATCCGGCTGAAGCACGATGCTGAGGTCGTGCAGCCGCGCCATCTCGCCGAGTGATCTGGCCGCATCCACCGGGATCGCGCCGAGCGGGTGGCATGTGTAGGAAATGCCGGCGTTCGCCGCCTCGCTTCCGAACACTGCGAGCGCAGTCTCGGCCCGCTCAACTGCGCGCTCGCGTTCCAGTTCGAACACGGCCGCCACGGCGGCCCCGCCGTCCATGACATAAGCTGCACTGGCTGCGACATAGCCGACCGCGGCCGCGTCGAGATGGGCGTTGAAATGCGCTGCGAGCGAGATCGAGCCGTCGATCACCGGACGCATCGGGCGCTCGGTCGGGATGTGGACGAGAATATCCTTGTACATGGTGCGCCTCCGATGGACATCGTTCGGTGGCCGCAGTCTTTCACCGCGCGGGAGGGCGGCGTTGAGCTGCATCAAATGTGCAGCCGTGATGTCCGGCCGCGGCGCCGACCGCACCACCTTTGCCAAGATTTAATCGCGTGGACGGGACACCGTAAGGTGCGAGCGGCCATGTTGCGTGCAAGGCGACACCTGACCCAACATGGACATTTCGACATGAATGACCGCGTCAATTCCGACATCACCACGTCCCGCACGATCTTGAAGCCGCGCCGGCTCGCGCTGCTTGGCACCGTGGCCGCGCTTGGCGTGGCCGTGCTGGCTGCTTCTCCCGGCGCTTCGCCGCTCGGCATAACCTCCTTCATCGCGCCGGCCCAGGCCGCGGAAGGCGCTGCGACTCCGCCGGGCTTCGGCGACCTCGTCGCCAGGGTCAAACCGGCCGTCATCTCGGTGCGAGTCAAGATCGACCAGGACAACGACAAGAGCGCGATGCTGCAACAGAACCGGATGGATTCGGACGAGGACTCCCCGTTCGACCAGTTTTCGCGGCAGTTCGGCTCCCGCGGCCCGGGGGGCATGAACGGTATGCCGCGCCAGCGTCACCAGATGGTCACGGGCGAAGGCTCCGGTTTCTTCATCTCAGCCGACGGCTATGCCGTGACCAACAACCACGTCGTCGACCACGCCGAGTCCGTGCAGGTCACCATGGATGACGGGACGAGTTACACCGCGAAGGTGGTCGGCACCGATCCGAAAACCGATCTCGCGCTGATCAAGGTCGATGGCAAGAAGGACTTCCCCTTCGTCAAGTTCTCCGA
>NZ_JBFUES010000089.1:0-13178 GCF_056403875.1 Bradyrhizobium sp. P2_E8 | reverse complement strand
GCACGGGACGATCCGATTATCCCAACCAGATCAACAACGTTCTCTGCTATCCCTTCATCTTCAGGGGCGCGCTCGACTGCGGAGCGACGACCATCAACGAGGAGATGAAGCTCGCGACGGTGCGTGCGCTGGCCGATCTGGCGATGGCGGAAGTGCCCGAGGTGGTCGCTGTCGCGTACAAGGGGGAGAATCTTCGCTTTGGCCGCGACTATCTCATTCCAAAGCCGCTCGATCCGCGGCTCATCGAGGTCGTGGCGCCCGCGGTTGCCAAGGCTGCGGCGGACAGCGGCGTCGCCAGGCGTCCGATCGCGAACATGAACGCGTATCGCCAGCAGCTGAGCCGGTTCGTCTACCATTCCGGCAACGCGATGCAGCCGGTGTTCTCGGTAGCGAAGGGAAGCGGCAAGTCGCTGCTTCTGGCCGAGGGCGAGGACGAGCGCGTGCTGCGCGCGGCACAGGTTGTCGTCGACGAGCGGATCGCAAAGCCGTTGCTGGTCGGTCGGCCATCGACCATCGAGGAGCGAATCAAGTCCTTCGGTCTCCGGCTCAGACCAGGCAGCGACTGCGAGATCATCGATCCACACGATTCCCAGGTTTATTCCCAGTGTGCGGATGTCTACCACGGGCGCAGGAAGCGTGATGGAGTGTCAGCGGCGTTGGCGCTTTCGGAGACGCGCAGCAACGCGACCGTGCTCGCCTCGATCCTTCTCGAAAGGGGGCTTGGCGATGCGATGCTGTGCGGGGTCATCGGCAGGACGTCCGATCACCTGACGGCGATCCGCAACGTGATTGGAACGCGGGATGGACTGCGGACGCTCGCCGTGATGCAGATGCTCATCCTGCAGCAGCATCAGTTGTTCATTTGCGACACTCACTGCAATCTCAATCCGACCGCCGAACAGGTCGCCGACATCGCATTGATGGCGGCGGCAGAGGTCAGCCGGTTCGGCATCACGCCGCGCGTCGCGTTGCTGTCGCATTCGAGCTTCGGAAGCTCCGCGGTGCCGGAAGCGCACAAGATGCGGGAAGCGCGGGCGATCATTCTCGAGCGATCCCCCGATCTCGCGGTCGAAGGCGAGATGCGCGGCGACGCGGCGTTGTCGCCGTCCGTGCTGCACCACGAGTTTCCGGATTCCGGTTTCGAGGGTCCGGCGAACGTGCTGGTGATGCCGAATCTCGACGCCGCTAACATCTCGTACAATCTGCTCAGGATGGCGGCGGGGCAGGGGTTGACGGTGGGCGGAATCCTGCTCGGCGCGGCGAAGCCGGCCCACATTCTGACGCCATCGTCCACCGTTCGGCGAATCGTGAACATGGCGGCGGTCGCGGTCGCGGATGCAGTGTCCGAGAGGGCCTGATCTGGAGGATATGCATGGGCGGGGTTGTGAGCGCGCTTGGTCGAGGCCATCATGAGTAAGCCGCAATTGGGAAAATCCCGGATTGTGATCGTCGGAGGCGGGGCTGGCGGACTGGAGCTTGCGACCCGCCTCGGCGACCAATACGGACGCAAGGGCAAGCTCGACGTCTCGCTGATCGAGCGAAACCGTACCCATGTGTGGAAGCCGAAGCTGCACGAGATCGCAGCCGGCAGCATGGATATCTCGGCTCACGAGGTCGACTATCTCGCGCAGTCCTATTGGCACGGCTTCCGCTATCGCATCGGGGAGATGATCGGGATCGACCGGGACAAGCGCCAGGTGCTAGTGGCGCCCTATCTCGATTCAGAAGGCCGGGAAGTCACTCCGAAGCGGATATTTGACTATGACGTCCTCGTGGTGGCCGTTGGAAGCCAGAACAACGATTTTGGTACGCCCGGTGTCGCCGATCATGCCATCAAGCTGGAATCGCAGCTTGATGCGCGGCGGTTTCACGAGCGCATGGTCAATGCCTGCATCCGCGCTCATGCCCAGTCGGCGCCATTGGGAGCGCACCAGCTGAAGGTCGCGATCATTGGCGCCGGGGCCACCGGTGTCGAGCTGGCCGCGGAGCTCCACAGGACGACGCGGGAGGTGGTGGCGTATGGCCTCGACCAGGTCGATCCGCAGAAGGACATCAGGATCACCCTGATCGAAGCCGCCGATCGCGTGCTACCTGCGCTGCCTGAGCGGGTTTCGAAGGAGACGGAGAAGCTGCTTGCCAGACTCGGGGTCAATGTGCTGACCGGCGCCAAGGTGTCAGAGGTTGGTCCTGACCGCGTGAGCCTGACGGATGGCCGGTCGATCCCCGCGGAATTGATCGTCTGGGCGGCGGGAGTCAAGGCGCCCGACTTCCTCAAGGATATCGCCGGCCTCGAGACCAGCCGGATCAACCAGCTCGTCATTCGGCCGACGCTGCAGACGACGCGCGACGATGCCATCTTCGCAATCGGTGACTGTTCGGCCTGCTCATGGGGCGAGCGCGGGAACGTCCCGCCGCGCGCCCAGGCGGCTCACCAGCAGGCGTCCCATCTTTATTCGCAGATCCCGCGCTATCTGCGCGGCGAGCCGCTCAGGGACTATCGCTACAGGGACTTCGGGTCGCTCGTGTCGCTCGGCGAATTCAGCACGGTCGGATCGATGATGGGCGCGCTCGTGGGCGGCAGCCTCGTGTTCGAAGGCATGTTCGCGCGGATGATGTACCTGTCGCTCTACAAGATGCACGAACACGCGCTGCATGGTTCGATCAAGGTCGCGCTCGACACGCTGGCCCGGCTGATCACCCGGCGCACCGAACCGCATGTGAAGCTGCATTGACACTTGATTCACGCAGGATGCTGCGTGAAGCCGGAGGAATGTTGATGGACGCCGTGTTCCTTGCGCGCATGCAGTTTGCCGCCAACATCACGTTCCATATTCTGTTTCCATCGATTTCGATCGCGCTGGGCTGGGTGCTTCTGTTCTTCAGGTTCAGACACCTGCGCGCGACTGATCCGCAGCAGAAACGCGACTGGCTTCGCGCCTACCGTCAATGGACCAAGGTGTTCGCCCTGACATTCGCGCTCGGCGTCGTCAGCGGCGTTACCATGAGCTTCCAATTCGGCACCAATTGGCCGGGTTACATGGAGCGCGTTGGCAACATCGCCGGCCCGTTGCTCGGTTATGAGGTTCTGACGGCCTTCTTCCTGGAAGCGGGCTTTCTCGGCGTCATGCTGTTCGGCCATCGCCGGGTCGGCGAGATGGTTCACCTGGGAGCGACCATCCTCGTCGCCTTCGGCACGTTGCTGAGCGCATTCTGGATCCTCGCGCTCAATTCATGGATGCAGACGCCCGTCGGATACGACATCGTGGGCGGTCAGTTTCACGCGCGCAGCTGGCTGGAGATCGTCTTCAATCCGTCTTTCCCGTATCGCCTGGTACATATGATACTGGCGTCCGCGCTGACCTGTGCGTTCCTGCTGATCGGGGTCAGCGCCTGGCAGCTGCTGAAAGGCGTCGCCATAACCAGTGCGTCACGCGTGCTGCGGACCGGGCTCATCCTTGCAGCGCTGGCCGCACCGGCACAGATGGTGGCGGGTGACTTTCACGGGCTCAATACGCTGAAGCATCAGCCGCAAAAGATCGCGGCGGTCGAAGGGATTTGGGAGACGACGCGGGGCGTACCGTTGCTGCTGTTCGCGATCCCGGACGATACGGCGAGGACAAATCGTTTCGAATTGGGCGTACCGAAGCTCGCAAGTCTGATCCTCCGGCACGATCCCGAAGGGGAGCTCAAAGGGCTGAACGAGTTTCCCTCGGCCCATCCGCCAGTCCTGCCGCTGTTCTGGTCATTTCGGATCATGGTGGGCACCGGCATCCTGATGCTGCTCGTCAGCTGGATCGGCCTGTGGCGGCATTGGCGCGATGGGTGGGATTTCACAAGAATGCCGCGGTCGATGCTCGGGACATTCGCGGGCATGACCTTTGCCGGCTGGGTGGCGACCATAGCCGGATGGTACGTCACGGAGATCGGCCGGCAGCCTTTCATTGTTTCCGGTCTCATTCGAACCGCTGACGTTGCTTCGCGCGTGCCGTCATCGAGCATCGCTGTGACATTCTTCGTCTATGTCGCGCTCTATCTGGCGCTGCTCGCCGCCTATATCGGCGTCCTCAAATATATGGCCGAGACCGCCGACAAGAAGTCGTACGCGAGTACGTCGGCCGTCCTGCCAGGGGAGCCGCAGCCATATCGGGGCGAGGGAGAATTCGCATGACATCGTTGTCGTTCGACGAATTGCTTCCGCTGATCTTCATCGGCTTGATGGGCGTGTCGCTGCTCGTCTATGTGGTGAGCGACGGCTACGATCTCGGGGTCGGCATGTTGATGCATCGGGCGACATCCAAGGAGCGGGATACGATGGTCGCATCCATCGGTCCGTTCTGGGACGCCAACGAGACCTGGCTGGTACTCGGCGTCGGGCTTCTCCTGATTGCCTTTCCCAAGGCGCACGGGCTGGTGCTGTCGGAACTATACTTGCCGACCACGCTCATGCTGGTCGGCCTGATCCTGCGTGGCGCAGCCTTTGATTTCAGGGTCAAGGCCAAGGCCAGCCGGAAGGCAATGTGGGACCGTCTGTTCATCGCGGGGTCAGTGCTCGCGTCGGTATGTCAGGGCTGGATGCTCGGCCGCTATATCAGCGGCTTCGGAGAGGGGTGGAACTATCCGATCTTTGCCGGCGCCATCGCGGTTGCCCTGCCGATGGCGTATGCGCTGCTCGGCGCCACCTGGCTGGTGATGAAGACGGATGGCCCGCTTCAGGACAAGGCGATCGAGTGGAGCAAGATCGCCTGGCCGCCCATGGTCATCGGCCTGATCCTGATTTCGATGGCAACACCCTGGATCAGCGAAACCGTCCGCGTGCGGTGGTTTACCTTGCCGGCGATCATCGCCGTCGCGTCGATTCCGATGACCGCAACGATCGCGCTCGTGACCATGCGTGCGTTGCTCGGCACATCCGCCGTGCGTGGCTCCCTCTGCTGGTTGCCGTTTGCACTGCTTGTGCTCGTCTTCCTGCTGAGCTTCCTCGGCCTCAGCTACAGCATCTACCCCTTCGTGGTGATCGACAGGCTCACGGTCTGGGAGGCCGCCAGTAGTCCCGATGCGCTCAAGGTCATCCTGATCGGGGTCAGCCTCACGCTGCCCGTCATCGTCGCCTATACCGGATTTTCCTATCGCGTATTCCGGGGCAAAACCATAGAGTTAGATTATGCGTGAGCCATCCTTTGCCATGGCCGACGCTCCTCGGTTTGTTCTGGTTCACAAGATGACGGAGCTTCCATTTCCCGTGCACATCACCAGGAGGTCTGAAGTCGGTTCGACGGCGTCCAGCTCCGTGAGTTGGCTTGTTCGCGGAACAGCTGCCCTTGCCTTGGTCGCAGCCGCTTCCTGGCTCGGATATGCCCTGGCTTTGCAACGTGGACTTGACCGTTTGCATGCTGCCGCTCAGCAACGGCTTGCGGTGGAAGCGGCTAGGCTCGACGGTCATCTCTCCAGGTTTGAATATTTGCCGTCACTCCTCGAGACATCCCCAAGCGTCTTCAAGTTGCTCGGTGATCCCGCCAATCCCGCGCTGCAGCAATCGGTCAGCCTGTATCTGAAGTCGATCAATCTACTTGCCGGGGCCGACAACCTTTACGTTCTGAGCGTCTCGGGTGAAGCCTTGGCGGCGGCCGACTTCGATGACCCCGGCACGCCGGTCGGCCGGAATCTGTCATATCGCCCTTATGTGAGCGAGGCGCTCGCGCGTGGCCGTGGCGCCTTTTTCGGGGTCGGCATCACCAGTGCGCGCGCCGGCTATTATCTGTCCTATGCTCTTAAGGAGGGCGGGGCCACCAAGGGGATCGCCGCCGTCAAGGTCAACCTGGATTCGTTCGAGCGCGGATGGCGCGATCTTGCCGGCGACGCACTTCTCGTCGACGAACGGGGCGTGACGATCCTGGCCTCCCGCGAGCCGTGGCGCTATCGCCCGTTGGCGCCGCTATCGCGTGAAATGCTCGATGATATTGCGCGGTCGAGGCCTTACGCGGATCACGACCTGACGCCGCTCGGATGGACCGTCCTCGCCCGGTTCGAAGACGGGGCCGCACGTGTCACCACGGGCAATGGGACGGCCTACACGGTCAGCGAGCTTCCAATCAACCTGGGCCTCTGGAAGCTCGTGCTTCTCGATGACGAGGCGCCGACCCGGCAGACCGCCCTGATCATCGGCGCGCTGTCGGGTCTTGCCTCCGTCGTTGCCCTGCTGGCCCTTGGGCTCGTGATGCAGCGCCGGAGCGAGATCAGGCAACGGCTAGCCAATCAGGCGGCCTTGCAGGCGGCGCACGACACGCTCGAGACCAGGGTGCAGGAACGAACCGCCGAGCTGCGCGCGGCGCAGGATGAACTGGTCCATGCCGGCAAGCTGGCTGCTCTCGGGCAGATGTCAGCTGGAATTGTGCATGAGCTGAACCAGCCCCTGGCCGCGCTGCAGACCGCGGCCGACAATGCAATCCTGCTGGTCGATCGCGGGTCGGTCGCCGACGCGCGCGGCAACCTCACACGGATCGGCGAGTTGGTACGTCGGCTCGGGCGGCTGACCGGCCAGCTCAGGGTTTTTGCCTACAAGTCGAGCAGCCCGCTTGATGCGGTCTCGGTCGAACAGGCCGTGAGCGAGTCGCTCAAGATACTCTCCGCGCGCGTCAAGGAGGATGGCGTCCGCGTCGTCACCGACATTGACGCCGACCTCAGCGTCCTTGCCGACCAGACGCGGCTCGAGCAGCTGTTGTGCAACATCGTGGCGAATGCGCTGGACGCCGTCGAGGGCGTCGAACGAAAGTCGATCGTGATTCGGGCCGGCAAAGAGAGACAAGCCGCCCGCTGCCGCATCGCCATCAGCAACAGCGGCCCCGCGATCGCCCCCGACGTTCTCAGGCGCATGTTCGAGCCGTTCGTCACGACCAAGCCCGCGGGCAAGGGCCTCGGCCTTGGCCTGATGCTGTCGAACCACATCGCGCGTTCCTTTGGCGGCGAATTGCGCGGGCGAAATCTTCCTGATGGCGCCGAATTTGTCGTGATCCTTCCATTGGCCGAGGTGACGGAGGCGGCTTCGCATGGGCGATGAGCAATCCATTGGCGTGATCTATGTCGAGGACGACGAGGACGTCCGCATCGGCGGCGTTCAGGCGCTCGAACTTGCGGGGTTTTCGGTCTCGGGATTTGCGTCGGTCGAGACCGCTAACGATTCCGTGCGCGCCGAGATGCCCTTTGTCGTGGTTTGCGACGTGCGGCTGCGCGGCAAGAGCGGCCTTGAATGGCAGTCCGATCTGCGCAGGCTGGATCAGGACCTGCCCGTGATCTTGATCACCGGACACGGCGATATCTCCATGGCCGTGCGGGCGATGCGAAACGGTGCCTACGATTTCATCGAGAAGCCATGCTCGTCGGAGCAACTCGTATCCGTGGTCCGCAGGGCGGCTGAGAAGAGACGCCTGACCCTGGAGGTTCGCTCGCTTCGGTCCGCGCTGTCGGATCGCCAGGGGATCGAGGCGAGCCTGCTCGGCCGGTCCCCGCAGATCCAGGAAGTGCGCAGGCTCGTATCAACCCTGGCATCGACCAATGTCGATGTCACGATCTACGGCGAGACCGGTACCGGCAAGGATGTGGTCGCGCGTTGTCTGCATAATCACAGCGGGCGGCGAGCCGGCAATTACGTCGCTGTCAACTGCGGCGGCCTGCCCGAGTCGCTTGTCGAGAGCGAGTTGTTCGGCCACGAAGTGGGAGCCTTCACCGGAGCCACCCGCCAGCGCATCGGAAAGATCGAGTATGCCAACGGCGGAACGCTGTTCCTCGACGAGATCGAGAGCATGCCGCTCAGTGTTCAGGTGAAGTTGCTCCGATCGTTGCAGGACCGGTCCATCGAACGCGTCGGAACCAACAAGACGATCTCGGTGGACTGCCGGGTCGTCGCAGCGAGCAAGACGAATTTGTTCGAGCTGAGCGAAAAGAAGCTGTTCCGCGCCGATCTCTACTATCGGCTCGGCGTCGCATTCATCGAACTGCCACCGCTTCGAGAGCGGCGCGAAGACATCCCCCTGCTGTTCGAGCATTTCACGCTGGACGCCGCCAGGCGGTTTGAGCGCGATGCGCCGATTTTGGATGAGCATACGATGTCCGTCCTGCTCGCTTATTCCTGGCCCGGCAATGTACGCGAGCTTCGCAACGTTGCCGACCGTTTCGTACTGGGCGTGCTTGACGGCAAGGCGATCAACAAGCCCGGGTTTGGCACGTCGGATCTGTCGTTGCCTCGACAGCTCGAAAATATCGAGCGATCGATCATCGAGGATGCGCTGCGGCGCAAGCAAGGCGATGTGCAGGCAACTGCAACGCTCTTGGGCATCCCGAAGCAAACTTTGTACGACAAGATCAAGCGTCTCGCCGTCAATGTGGACGGGATAAGGGAAGGGGCGATCGTTCGTTCTGGAGCCTGACTATTTGGGGTGGCGCCCTTGGGGGCAGCCGGACATGCAAGGAAGCAAGGGGGCCAGTTAGAAGCTTCCCGACGCGGAAACGAACAAGCCATCCTTTTTGAGTGAGGGATCTTCGATGAATCAGCCATTCAACATGCCAGACGAGTTTGTCGACGGATTGATAAAGGCGGGGGCCAGCCTGTGGCGCTCTCTCGGAGGAGCAGCGAATGGCGAGCGTGACGGCGCGACGCTCGGCTCGCCCCTGGATTCATCAGGGCGCATCGCCCAGTTGCAGGCGGACTATCTAAAGGGCTTGTACCAGCTTTCGGAGCACATCATCAAATCCGCAGCAGGCGGGCAGGGCGAGGCGGCCGTCGAAACTCCGCGCGGCGACCGCCGGTTCAATGCCACCGAATGGCGCGACAATGCGCTCTACAGCATACTGAAGCAATGCTACCTGCTGAACTCACGCTATTGCACCGAGTTCGTCGAAGCGCTGGATCTGGATGACAAGGAAAAGCACCGGCTGCGTTTCTTCACGCGTCAGTTCGTCGAGGCGATGAGTCCGACGAATTTCGTCGCTACCAATCCCGATGTCATCAAGCTCGCAACCGATACCGAAGGCGAAAGCCTCAAGGTTGGCCTCGACAATCTGGTGGCGGATCTTGGCAAAGGCAATTTGACGATCACGGACGAGACCGCATTCGAGGTTGGAAAGGACGTCGCAACGTCCAAAGGCGCGGTCGTGTTCCAGAACGAGCTGTTTCAGCTCATTCAATACGAGCCGGCAACAGAGCAGGTGGCCGCACGGCCGCTGTTGATCGTGCCGCCCTGCATCAACAAGTTCTACATCCTGGACCTCCAGCCAGCCAATTCTTTCGTCCGGTTTGCCGTCGAACTCGGCCTGACGGTATTCGTGGTGTCCTGGCGCAATCCCGATGCTTCTTGCGGGCACTTTGGCTGGGATGACTATGTCGAACACGGAGCGATGCGCGCCATCGAGATCGTTCGATCGATCGCCGGTGCTGACAAGATCAATGTCGTCGGCTGGTGTGTCGGAGGAACCATCCTGTCGTCGGCGCTCGCGATCCTGCGGACGCGCGGCGACGAATCGGTCGCCAGCGTCACTTTGCTGACCACCATGCTCGATTTCCGCGAGCCGGGGGATCTCGGCGTGTTCGTGGACGAAGAGAGCGTGCGACAACGCGAACAGACGATCGGCAATGGCGGCATCTACCGCGGTGCAGAGTTGGGATTCGTCTTCCAGACCCTGCGTTCGAAAGAACTGATATGGCCCAATGTGATCAACCATTATTTGAAGGGAAAGCCGCCCGAGCGCTTCGATCTCCTGTTCTGGAACGCGGATGTCACCAATCTGCCGGGGCCCATGTATTGTTGGTACATCCGTAATATGTATCTGGAGAACAATCTGCGGCATCCCGGTAGATTAACGATGTGCGGCACGCCGGTCGATTTGGGGCGGGTCGACGTGCCGGCCTACGTTCTGGCGACCGTCGAGGATCACATCGTGCCGTGGCGTTCCGCCTACCGCACGACAGGGCTGTTCCGTGGCGACACCCGGTTTGTTCTGGGCGCGAGCGGGCATATCGCCGGCGTGATTAACCCAGCCTCGAAGAACAAGCGAAGCTACTGGGTGTCAGATGAGCGATGCGAGGAGCCGGCGGCTTGGCAGGCCGGTGCCGAAGAGAAGCCGGGCAGCTGGTGGGACGACTGGATCGCCTGGCTCAAGCCTCACGCGGGAGAGCAACTGCCAGCCCGCACTCAACTCGGCAGCAACCTCTATCATCCTGGAGAGGGGGCGCCCGGTCGATACGTAAAGGCCAGGGCGAGCTGACGGCGTTGCCGTCTTTGAGGCATTCCGGCAGATACGGCTTAGCTGTTTCGTGCCATAAAAGATGACGGTGGCGCACGTTTCGCCTGCCTCGAGGCCGGTGATCGCGATCGTTCCCAGCCCCACCTCTTCGCGGCTGTCATCGCCATCGGATAGTCACGTCCATGGTGGAATCGCCCGGACCATCGAGCAGCGCCATCACACCGAAGCGGACGTTGCCGGTGGCGCCCCGATGTTCGAGGTCGGTGTGCAGGAAGTCGCCAGACTTCACGCGACCTCGCGCTCCGTTAGCGCAACCTCTTCGCCGACGGGGACGACCTTGAGCTTGATGAACCGTGTTTCGCCCGTCCGCAACGCTGCGAGCGCCCTTTGTTGGCATGTTGCAGTCCTCAATTGGCCCTTGGAGCTCTGTTCGTTGAGCGGCACAGGGTCGCCTCGTAGACTTGGGCTTCGTAGGAAGCCAACAGAGGCCTTCTTCTGTCATCGAATGCAACGTAGTGCGGCATGTCGATGTGGTTCTCCAGATCCTTCAGGGTCTCCCATATCTCGAAGACGAACATCTCGTCTGCGTTTTCCAACGAAGGGTAATGGGAATAGGCCAGATTTCCGTTCTCCTTCCTCGTGTTTTCGACGTTGTCCATCACAAAGGACAAGAGCTCGTCGCGTTTTCCGGGCTTGAGAACATACTTGACCGACACGACTATGGTCATTTCGAAGCGTCCTTTCGCGTGGCGCCACGCATGAGGCGGGAGGCTTGATATTGGAATCGTGAATGGGTGCAGTCAACGCGCCTGTTCTGCGGCCTCGATCCGACCGCGCAGCCATTTGTCGCGAGTGACTTGAGTCTTACTCACCGTGCCCTCCAAAAAACTCGTTTGCCAGCTCCTGCCTGCTTTGAACATCTGCGCAATGCAAAATCGAAACGAACCTGAATCGAGCGGCTACGAGATCCGCCTGTTCGAATGGTCGCAAGGCATTACGGCTCCGGGGAGGGCGCTTTGAAGAAGACCGGCTTGATCGCTGGCGTCCTGGCCAGCACCGCGCTGTTTTCAACCGCATGGGGCCAGGCCAAATACGGGCCAGGCACATCTGCCACGGAAATCCGGATCGGCAACACTGTGCCCTATAGCGGCCCCGCGTCCGCCGTCGGCGCCATCGGCAAGGCCCTCGAAGGCTACTTCGCGATGGTCAACGACAAGGGAGGCGTGAACGGCCGGAAGATCAAGTTCATCAGCCTCGATGACGCCTATTCGCCGGCGAAGGCGGTCGAGCAGACCCGCAGGCTCGTCGAAAGCGATGACGTGTCCTTCATGCTCGCCAACACCGCGACGGCAAATATTTCCGCAACGCAGAAGTATTTGACGATCAGCAGAAGCTGATGGTCTAAAGAGTGGCGCCGCAAGGGTAGGGCATTCGCGTAAGGCTTGGAGTTGATAGCGCCCCTCAGGCGCAGAACTCCGCGTTCGGCCGATCGCGAAGAGCAATGTGAACTGCAGTGAGGACAAAAATTGATGTCGGGGGTTCGAGTCCCTCTCCCGCTATCAATAATTGCCTGCCAAAGATCGGAGCCGTCGATTTTTGAGCCAACCCTTGCGGGCCGTCGACGCCGTCTGAGGTCGCCGCCGGAAATGATAACGAAGCACATGCCCACCGAGATGATGCCGATGAAGGCTGTGCTGGTCGGCAGTGATTTGCCGCGGCTTTTGGCTGGGTCCAGAAGAATGTAGCCGTCCTAGCCGGACCTCCGCGGCGGGCGCGTGCTGTCGCGCAGCATCAGCATGGCGGGAAGCTTAATGTCCTTCTGCGGCTCCGCCCTGCCGTTCGTCATTAGCGCGATCAGTTCTGCTGCAGCGGTGGCCCCGAGATCGCGACGGGGCTGGACGATGGTCGTCAGGGTCGGCTCGCAATAGTCGGCATAGGCGATGCCGTCGAAGCCAACGACGGAGAGATCGTCCGGGATCTGGAGGCCGGCGGCGCGCGCGGTCTTGATCAGGCCGATTGCCATTTCGTCGTTGGCCGCAAACAGCGCTGTCGGGCGCGACGCGGGCTTGAGCGCCAGAAGTGTCCGGCCGGCCTCGACACCGGTGCGGAAAGTGAAATCGCCGGGCAGGATCAAGCTCGCATCGGTCGCAATTCCTGCGTCGTGCAAGGCCTGTCGATAGCCTTCGAGACGCTGCTGCTCGAGGATGTTGAAGTTCGGCCCCGACAAATAGGCGATGCTTGTGTGGCCGAGCTCAACCAAGTGTCGCACCGCTTCGCGCGCGGTGTCGACATTATTGATCGTGACCTGCGGGAAGCTTTCTCGCGGGATGTACTCGCAGGCGGCAACCAACGGCACGCCCGCGTCGCGCAAGTCGCGGTCGGGGCTGCGCATCACGTGGCCACACAAGAGCAGCACGCCGTCGGCCTGGCCGGCGCAGACCAAGTCGACGTAGCGCGCCTCCTTCTCCGGCGAGCCGGCGAGATTGGCAATAATAAGCCCGTAGCCGGCGGCCGACAGCGTATCGTCGATTCCCTGGAGAACCTCAGCGAAGAACGGGTTGGCGATGTCCGGCACTGCCACCAGCACGACCATGGTCTTCCGGACGCGCAGGTTCCTTGCGGAAATGTTCGGCGTGTAGCCGGTGTCGCGCACGGCCGCGAGTACGCGTGTGCGGGTCTCTTCAATCACGACCTCCGGGCGCGCCAGCGTCCGGCTGACGGTCGCAACCGAGACTCCTGCCAGTCGCGCGACATCGGCGATTTTGGCCGTCTTCTGACGTATCACTCTGGTTCGCTTGGACATATTGAGGCTCGCCATCTCGGCGTCGTACCGGGACTTGCAAAATCAAAAAGTTCTGCTAGAGTTAGGATGTAATCGATTACATTTGATGTGTAAAGCCAAAACGAGCCCATAAGGGCCGCACGCTGAATACACACGCCTGCAA
>NZ_JBFUES010000088.1:0-13280 GCF_056403875.1 Bradyrhizobium sp. P2_E8 | reverse complement strand
CCGCTTGGCGCGCGCGGGCGTGATAGCACGCAGCCATGCAACCGATGCGGCGGTCGACGGCGACGTCGACTGGATGAGCCAGCGTTCGATGCAGCGACATTTTCGCCGTGTCACGGGCATGACGTTCAGCAGCTATCAGCAAATTCAGCGTGCGCGTCACGCAGCAGCATTGCTGGTGAGCGGGAGCTCCGTCCTCGACGCTACATTCAGCGCTGGCTATTTTGATCAGGCGCATCTTACCCGTTCGGTAAAGCAACTGATCGGCATGACCCCTGCGCGCCTCGCACGCGAGCGGCCGCAATTGTCGTTTTCATACAAAACAACGACGTCCTGACCGCGATATGCGTGGCTCACTCCGGCCTCGGTGGTGGGAGCGACAACCGGAGGAGTGCCGCGGTGAGTTTTCAGGCCTATCTCGACAATATCCAGGCCAAGACCGGCAGAAGCCCGGACCAGTTCCGCAAATGGGGGAAAGACAGGGGTTTTTCGACCGGGACGGGACTGGCGGCCGGGGTGAAGGCGGGCGCCATCGTCGCCGCGCTAAAGGACGAGTTCGGCCTTGGCCATGGCCATGCAATGGCGATCGTTGCACTGCTCAAGCGAGAGAAATAGTAGGGTGATGACGATGAGCAAGTCGAGACGAGGGGCCGGCTATGTGATGAGCGGGGTTGTCATTGCCTTTATGTTGCTCGATGCCGGAATGAAGCTCGTCCCATTGGACGTTGTGATCAAGGCGACCGCCGAGCTCGGCTATCCGCCTTCGCCCGAGTTGGCGCGAGCGTTAGGCGCCGTGGCTCTGGTCTGTACTGCGCTCTATGCCTTCCCTCGAACGGCTGTGCTCGGCGCGATCCTTTTGACCGCCTATATGGGCGGCACCGTTGCTGCTCACCTCCGAATTGGCAACCCGCTCTTCACCCATATGTTGTTCGGGGTGTATCTGGCCGTTCTTGCATGGGGCGGTCTCTATCTCCGCGACACCCGCGTGGAGGCGCTGCTGCCGCTGAGATCGCCATCAGCGCAAGGCTGACAGAAAGAAGGCCTGCTGCGCCTCGAATGTGGCGGCGTTACCATCCTCGATGTCGAGCGGCTGCGCGGGTACGGGGACTAGCGCGCATTGGCGGGGGCGTGCACGGGCCAGAGGTCGGCGCGCCAGCGCACGGCGATCGCCGTCATCGCGATGAAGCCCGCAGCGGCATAGAGCGAACCCGTCGCGGAATAGCCGATCACGTCGATCAGGCTGCCGGCTGCGAGCAATCCGATTGGCAGGCCGTAGATCACCATCATGCGCACACCCATCACGCGGCCGCGCAGATGCGCGCTCGCCGTGCGCATCAGGATCACGGCGGCCGAGATCATCGACATGCTCTGGGCGATGCCGGCCAGAGCAAGGCAGGCCATGGCCACCGGCATGGTCCTGATCTCGACGAACACCAGCAGCATGGCGTACCAGGCCAGCGTCGCGCCGATCAGAAGCCGGGCAATGCGCAGCCCGCTGACGAGGCTGAGCGTGATGGAGCCGATCAGCGAGCCGACGGCGAAACTCGCCGAGAGATAACCGAGGCCGGTCTGGTCGGTGTGAAAGATGTCCCGCGCGATGTAGGGCAGCAATCCGCCGGTGAAGGGAAATGCGGTGAGATTGGCGAGGAAGGCGACGCACAGCGCGGCACCCATTCCAGGGCCACTCCAGGCGTAGACAATCCCTTCCTTCAGCTCGTCGAGCAGCTTTGAAATGGCGAGGCTGCTCGCCGGCAGGTCCGTCGTGGCAATGGTCCTTTTCGGTCGGGTCAGGCAGGACATGAGAATCGCGGCCACGAGGTAGAGGCTTGCGACTGCCGCATAAACCAATCCAATGCCGAGCACGGCGAAGAGGCCGGCGCCTGTCAGCGCTCCGGCAATGCKGGCGCTATCCTGGGTCGTGCGTGACATGCTGATCGCGCTGACCAGCTGCTCGGCCGGCATGATGTCGGCGAGCAACGCGCTGCGAAGGCCGAGATCGGAGGAGCGGATCAGGCCCATGATCGTCACGATGATCATGACCTTGAGCGGCGCCAGGTGTCCGGTGAGAGCCAGGACCATGATGGTGGAGGCCAGTGCCGTATAGGTCAGGCGCAGCACGACAAGGAGATCGCGATGACCCATGCGGTCGCCGACCATCCCGAGCGCCGGTGCAATCAGCGTTCCGACATATTGCAGCGACGCGAGAATGGTCAGTAGCAGCACCGATCCGGTCTCGACCAAGATGTACCAGCCGAGCACCAGCGTTTCGATCTCGAACGCCCAGGAGGTGAGCAGGTCGGACGGCCACTGGAAGCGATAGTTGCGGATGCGGAATGGCGCGAGTGCGGATGTGCTCAAGATGCGATGACGGGTGTCACGGCGATTCCCCCTTATTCTTGTTCTTCTGTTCGGCAGGGTAGCCCCGGCCATGCCCCTGTCAATTGGCGCCACCGCATGCCGCCATGCTTGCCGACGACGCGCGGTGCGCCAGTGCGCCCGCAGCATCGCTTCCTCGCACAGCCGATACGGAAGGGGTAGACCAACCACGCTTGCTCTTCCCGTGCGACAAGGCCATGCTTGCCTGGTTCCTGGGCCCGTCCGGCAGGTCCAGTAGAATGCGCCATCGCGGCTTCCGCGAGGTCTTGACCCATGAACTGCTCTTGCTGTGGTTTAGAGGTCCAGAGCGGCTTTGCCTTCTGCCCGAAGTGCGGCACGAAGCAGCCGAACGCGTGCCCTGGCTGCGGCTTTCCATGCGCGCCGGATTTCGCCTATTGCCCGAAATGCGGCGCCTTCGTCGCTGAGGTCCCCGCAGGCGGCGGGCAGGCATCGGCGCGGACGAGCCCGACGACGCTCCCGATCCGGTCCTCCTCTCCGCCGCTCGCGCCGGCGGAGGAGGCTCAAGCCGCATTTCGACCTCAGTCGGACAAGATCGACAGCGAGGCGAACCGCCGCACCATCACCGTGCTATTTGCCGACCTCAGCGGCTTCACTGCGATGAGCGAGCGGCTCGACCCCGAGGTCATGCAGACGCTTCAAAACGAGTTGTTCGAGGAGTTGACGGCCGCGGTGCAAAGCTTTGGCGGCTTCGTGGACAAATTCATCGGCGATGCGCTGCTTGCTCTGTTTGGTGCGCCGGCGGCGCACGAGGACGACCCGGAGCGGGCGGTGCGCGCTGCCCTCGACATGATCGACCGGACGGCGCGCCTCAGCGAACGCGCGAAGGCGTATGCAGGTTCACCGCTGCTGCTCCATGTCGGCATCAACACCGGGCACGTCGTCGCGGGCGGGCTCGGTGCGGGCGTTGCCAAATCCTATTCGGTGACCGGCGACACGGTGAATACCGCCCAGCGACTGCAGTCGATGGCGGCTCCGGGCGAGGTGCTGGTCGGGCCGTTGACCCACCGTCTGACGCGGCATGCGTTCGCCTACGACTCGCTTGGCGAGGTCTCGCTCAAGGGCAAGATGGGCAACGTACTGGTCCACCGTCTGAAGGAGCCGCTCGACTCGCCCCGAGCGGCGCGAGGTCTCGACACGCTGGGCCTCAATGCGCCGTTGATCGGGCGCGACGCCGAGCTTGCGCGCATGATCGGCAGCCTTGATCGCGCGTGCGGCGGCGCAGCTCAACTGGTGCGGCTGGTCGGTGAAGCCGGCATCGGGAAAACACGCCTGGTCAGGGAGTTCGTTGCGAACATCCGCGATCAGGATCGATTTGCAGGCGTGGCGATCCGGCAGGCGGCGTGCTCGCCGCTCGGCGAACAATCCTACGGCACACTCGCCGCCGTGCTGCGTAGCGCCTATGGCATCGCGCAGAAGGCGAGCGCCAGAGAGGCGGAGGCGAAGGTCGCCGAAGCGCTGTCGGAGCTTGGCCTCGCGACTGACGAGGCCGACCGCCTGATGCCGCTCTATCTGCACGTACTCGGCCTCGGCGACCCCAACGCCGTGCTCAGGCATGTCGAGCCCGAACAGCTCCGCCGGCAGATATTCTTCGCGATTCGCACCGTCTTCGAACGCCGCCTGGCACTGTCGCCACTGCTGATCATCGTCGAGGATCTGCATTGGGCCGACGCGGTGTCTCTTGAAGCGTTGCGCTTCCTGATGGACCGACTGGAGCGGACGCGGCTGATGCTGCTGTTTACGCACCGGCCGATGCTGGAGCTGGACCAGTTCGGTTCGAGCAGGATCAGTCACGCAACCCTCCGGCTGCCCCCGCTTGGCGATGCCGACGGACAAAAGCTGCTCGCGGCCTATTTCAGTCACGGTTGGCGTGAACCACCGGGACGTCTGTTCAGTCGAATCCTCGATCGCGCAGGCGGCAATCCGCTTTTCCTCGAGGAGATCATACGCGGCCTGATCGAAGCCGGCACCCTGCAGCGCGACGGCGCACAGTGGCGGATGACGTCGGATGAAGCCGCCGCCGATATTCCGGCAAGCATTCAGGCGTTGTTGCTGGCGCGTCTCGACCGGTTGCCGCATCAGGTGCGCCGCCTGGCACAGGAGGCCGCGGTGATCGGCCCGCGTTTTGATGCCGCTGCTCTCGGTGCGGCGGCAACCGAGCCGGCAAGGGTGGAAGCAGGGCTCGAACTTCTATGCGACGCGGAAATCGTCGAGGAGATCGCGGGCTCGAACTCGATTTCGCTGCGGACCTACCGCTTCACGCAAACCATGCTTCAGGACGTGATCTATCAAAACCTGCTTCTGCAGCGCCGGATCGAGCTTCATGGACGGATTGGTGGGGCGCTCGAGAGGCTCTATGGCCACGAGCCCGAGCGCCTCGAAGATCTCATCCTGCTCGGACATCACTTCAGTCTGAGCGCGAGCAAGCCGAAAGGCGCGCGCTATCTGCGCGCGGCCGGCGATCGCGCACGCGCCAGCTATGCCAATGACGATGCCATCCGTCTCTACCAACAGGCCCTCGCCGTGCTGTTGACCGGCGGCGAACGGGAGCCGGAACGGCTGGTCCTGTACGAGCGGATTGCGGACCTCTGTGGCGCGGCTGGCCGCCGGAACACGGCCGAGGAGCACTATCAGAGCGCGTTGGAGGGACACCGCGCCATACAGGACCGGATCGGGGAAGCGCGAATTCTTCGCAAGCTTGGCCGATTGCTGTGGGACGCCGGCAAGCGGATCAAGGCAGAGACGCATTACGCCGAGGCGGCCAACCTGCTTGGAGGGACCGACGCGCCCATCGAGTGGGCGCATCTCTTGCAGGAGCGCGGCCGTCTCGCATTTCGGACGGGCGATCACGTGGCCGCCGCAAGATGGGCAGACGAGGCGCTCGGCCATGCGCGGTCCGTACCGGCGGACGCGGACGAGCAAAGCGGGCTCGAGGCGGCACGTGCCATTGCGGAGGCCCTCAACACCAAGGGAGTTGCGCTGGCGCGGCTTGGACGACACCAGGAGGCAGTTCGCGAGGTGGAGCAAAGTGTCGCAGCCGCCGAAACAGCTGGCCTCCTTAACGTAGCCTGCCGCGGCTACACCAACCTCGGTGTGCTCTACACGATTGTCGACCCGGCGAAAGCCGTGGAGGTCTGCCGGCGTGGACTCGATGTCGCGCGTCGGATCGGGGATCTCGGCTTCCAGGCGCGCCTTCTTGCCAATTTTGCCGTTGCCTGTTGCACCTTCACGGACAGATGTACCGAGGAAGGGGTGCCGGCTGCCGAAAAGGCGATCGAAATCGACCGTGCGCTCGATCAGCGCGAGCATCTCTCCGTGCCCTTGATCGTGCTCGGGCAAATCCACCAATGCCATTTCCGCCCCGATCTCGCCGCCCGCTGCTACAACGAGGCAATCGAGGTGGCGAACGAAACCGGCGAACCGCAGCAGCTTTTTCCATGCTATGATGGTCTCGCCACGCTGAGCCTTGATCGAGGCGACATGCCCGAAGCCGACCGGTATTTCGCGCTGGCCCAAGATGTCTGCGCCCGCCACGGGCTTGATCCCGCAGGGCTGATCGTACTGCCATTTCTCGACTAGGCCATATGAAGGAGTTCGACCATGTCAGAAACTCATGTCGATGGACCGCTTCAACCGGGCGAACGCGCACCGAACGTCGTGCTGGATGCCATCACGCGCGAGGGAAAGATTGCGCTCGAGGATTTTCGCGGGCAGAGCCCGATATTGATCGGCTTGTATCGAGGCCTGCACTGTCCGTTCTGCCGGCGCCATATCGCGGCACAGGCGCAGCTTGATGCCGCCCTACGCGACAAGGGCGTCGAAAGCCTCACGGTCGTCAATACGCCGATCGAGCGCGCGCGGCTCTACTTCCGCTATCATCCATTGCCCGATCTGCTCGCCGCGTCCGACCCCGAGCGGGTCTCGCACCGTGCGTTCGGCCTGCCCAATCTCGAGTTTACGGAGAACGAAACCGAGTGGCCGCGCAAGGTGGGCATGGATGTGGTGAGAAGCATGCAGGTCGAAATTCCGGGCGAATTATCCGGACCGATGAATCGACTGGCGGCGTTTGACTACCTCAACAACAAGGACGGTTACGAGATCATGGAAGCCGACAAGCACATGGAAGCAACCGGCCTTGGCCAATTGTTTGGGCAGTTTCTGCTCGATCGCGAGGGGATTGTGCGCTGGAGCTTCACCGAGATTCCTGACGGAGGCCAGCACATGTTCGAGGTGCCGAGCCCCCGGGAGTTGATGTCGGCTGCCTCGCAGGTGGCAGGCTAAGCACCGTTAGCTAAAAGTGAGGGAGTTCAATCATGTCAGAACGTCATGCCGATGGACCACTTCAACCGGGCGATCGTGCACCGAATATTGTGCTGGACGCCATCACACGCGAGGGAAAGATCGCGCTCGAAGATTTTCGCGGGCAGAGCCCGATATTGATCGGCTTGTTTCGAGGGTTGCACTGCCCGTTCTGTCGGCGCCATATCGCGGCACAGGCGCAACTTGGCGCAGCGCTGCACGAAAAGGGCGTCGAAAGTCTCACGGTCGTGAATACGCCCATCGAACGTGCGCGGCTCTACTTCCGCTATCATCCCTTGCCCAACCTGCTCGCCGCGTCCGACCCCGACCGGGTCTCGCACCGGGCGTTCGGCCTGCCCACTCTCGAGTTTACGGACCACGAGACCGAGTGGCCGCGCAAGGTGGGTATGGACGTCATCATGAGCATGCAGGTCGATATGCCCGGCGAAACGTCGGGGCCGATGAATCGGTTGGCGGCTGCCGAATACCTCAACAAAAAGGACGGCTACGAGATGATGGAGGCCGATCAGCGCATGGCGGCAACCGGCCAGGGCCAGCTGTTCGGCCAGTTCCTGCTCGATCGCGAGGGGATCGTGCGCTGGACCTTTACCGAGGTTCCTGAAGGCGGCCAGCGCATGTTCGGGGCTCCAAGCCCTCAGGAGTTGATGTCGGCCGCCTCGCAGGTGGCAAGCTAGGCATTGTCGCCTTGTTGGCGGTGCAAATGCTGCGCTCAACGCGCTGCAACCCGCGGCTTTCTTTCCGCAGGCGCGGTCGCCATCGCGGAGATCCGTAGCCGCGTGAAATGCGCATCAGTTTGAAACACGACTCAGGCGCACGATGACCAACATCCAGGAGCGACTGCTCGAAAGCAAGATGACCGAGATTGAGCAGGCCCGATCCTGGAGCCCACGCGTGATCTCGAAATTCGAAACGCTTATCAGGAGCGGTGACGATCTCTCGCTCTACCGGATCAATCCCCTGGCGTTCGCGCGTGATCGCGCCATTACCGAGGCGGAAAGCATCGACCTGTTTCTCCATGCGACCAGGAGCGGGTTGTTCGAGATGAGTTGGGACGTTGTTTGTCCCCAGTCCGGCATGGTGCTCGACAGCTTTGGCGCTCTGCGTACCCTGAAGACCCATTACGTTTGCGGCCTCTGCGACGTCAGCGGTGAGACCAACCTCGACGATTTCATTGAGGTTACGTTTACGGTCTCGCCGCACCTCCGGCGGATTCCATTTCATGATCCTCATTCCCTTTCGATCGAGGACTTCCACTGGAAGCTTCGTTTCTTGGGCGACGCGCGCATGCCCGGTCAGCAGGTCCGGTTTCTCGATTTCCTGCGTGGATTGGTTCGCGGACTTGCGTTCTTGCCGCCGGGCTCGACCACCTCTCTTCGCGCCGACCTCGGTCCCGGTGCCCTGGCCGGCGTCAACATCCAAACGCAGGCTGCATTCGTGGTCTCGGTCGCAGGCGAACCCGCAACCGCGCCGACCGTCCTGCGGGTCGGATATGATGCGCGGCGTTTTTCGCCTTCGCTGTCCGTCGTCCCGCCCGGCCCCGTTGTGATCGACGTGGAGAACTCCGGCGCAGTGCGTGGCTCGTTGCTCCTGATCAATTGGCCGCCCGAAGTCCTGGCCCAGACGACCAAGCCTGCGCTCGAGTTCGAACCGTATATGTCCGGCGGCATGTTGCTTGCGCGGCATACCTTCCGCCGCCTGTTCCGCTCGGAACGCGTCGACGAGCGGGAAGGCCTCGGCATCCGGCAGGTGACCTTGCTGTTCACGGATCTCAAGGGTTCGACCGCGATGTACGAGCGTCTCGGTGATCTGAATGCCTATGCCCTGGTCCGCGAGCATTTTGCCTTGCTGGGAGCGACCGTCCAGGCGCATTCCGGCGCCATCGTCAAGACGATCGGCGATGCCGTGATGGCGGTCTTCTCCCGCCCGACCGACGCGGTCTCCGCGGCGTTGCATATGCTCGGAGAGATAGAACGCTACAACAGCGAGCATGGCGATCCGAGCATCATCCTGAAGATCGGAGCGCATTGTGGTCCGTCGATTGCAGTGACCCTCAATGAAAATCTGGACTACTTCGGGCAGACCGTGAATGTTGCGGCGCGCGTGCAAGCGTTGGCCGATGCCGGCGAAATCTGTCTCTCGGAAGCGCTTTATTCGGCGCCGGGCGTCAGCGGCCTCCTGGCAGGCCATGCCATCGTTGAGTTTGACGCCCCTCTCCGCGGCGTCGAAGGAAATGCGTGCGTGTATCGAGTCGTGCGTAGTTAGGATCCTGCTTCGGCACGACCGTGCTAGAGATTCTCAAGTCACCGGTACTTTCGGCTTCTTCTCCGCCAGCGCTGCCGCCATCGCCGAAATCAGCGGCCGCATGAAAAACGCATCTTCCGCCGGTGCGATGTCCGTGCGCAGGCCATGCGCGGCGAGCTCCCCCGACACGGCGGGGCCCACCGACGCAATCAGCGTCCGCTCCAACCCCGCGTGCAACTTCGCTTCGCTGCCATGCGCCTTGGCGGCTTCGATCAGGCGGCGGACCTGGCCGAGATTGGTCAGCGCGATGGAATCGATCCGCCCCTCCGCCATGTCGTCGATGGCGGCGACGATGTTGGCATCCGCCGCCTTGGGATCGTAGACATAGGGCAGCACGGTATCGACCTCGGCKCCTTGCGCCGAGAGTGCGCCGGTCAGTGCGCTGTGGTCCTTGTCCGGATAAAGCTGGAGGCCGAGGCGATGCCCCTTCAGGTCGAGCTTGCCCAGCATCTCGATCACGCCCTCTGTGGTCGGCTTCTCCGTGGTCTGCTGCGCCTCGAGCGAGATCTCGCGCAGCGCCTTGCCCGGCTTCGGCCCGCGGGTGAATTTTCGCGATTTGGCGAGGGCCGGGACCAGAGCCTGGTCGAGACCACGGGCCCGCGCGAGCTTCATGATCCGTCGCAGGCCTTCGCCGGTCATCAGCACGAGATCGTCAAAGGGCCTGTCGATGGCGCGGCGGATCCAGGCCTCGACGGGGGCCGGGTCCGGCGCATCGTGGATGGTGAACATCGGRCACTGCACGACGTCGGCGCCTTGCTCGGCGAGGAGCTTTGAGAACTGCGCCTCCTCGCGCGTTTCCAGGATCAGGATGCGGTAGCCGTTCAAGCGGTCGGCCATGGGCGTGCTCCGGTATAAATCGCAATTGTCCGTTCATCCTGACTCTGCGTTTCAGGTAGAAGCAAGTCTTGGGATTGGCGCAAGGGCGGGGTCGGTGATAGAGCAGGGCGCAAATCGCGGGTTGTTCCGCATCATTTGCCCAAACCTTCATCAAGAGCCATGCCCGATCATCAATATGTCCTGACCCTGTCCTGTCCGGATCGCCCCGGCATCGTCTCGGCGGTGTCGACCTTCCTGGCCCACAACGGACAGAACATTCTCGACGCGCAGCAGTTCGACGACGTCGAGACCAAGAAGTTCTTCATGCGGGTGGTGTTCACCGCCGCCGATCTCGCCGTGGAGCTATCCGCGCTCCAGACCGGCTTTGCCGCGATCGCGGAGCGCTTCGGCATGGAGTGGCAGATGCGCGACCGCGCCGCGCATCGCAAGGTGATGCTGCTGGTGTCGAAGTCCGACCATTGCCTGGTCGACATCCTCTATCGCTGGCGCATCGGCGAATTGCCGATGGTCCCGACTGCGATCGTCTCCAACCATCCGCGCGAGGTCTATGCCGGGCTCGATTTCGGCGGCATCCCGTTCCACCATCTGCCTGTGACCAAGGAGACCAAGCGCGAGCAGGAGGCGCAGATCCTCGATCTCGTCGCCAGGACCGGGACCGATCTCGTCGTGCTGGCGCGCTACATGCAGATCCTGTCGGACGATCTGTCGGCCAAGCTCTCCGGCCGCTGCATCAACATCCACCACTCGTTCCTGCCGGGCTTCAAGGGCGCAAAACCCTATCACCAGGCCCATGAGCGCGGCGTCAAGCTGATCGGCGCCACCGCGCATTACGTCACGCGCGACCTCGACGAGGGTCCGATCGTCGACCAGGACGTCGAGCGCATCAGCCATCGCGACACGCCGGAAGATCTCGTCCGCAAGGGCCGCGACATCGAGCGCCGCGTGCTCGCGCGCGCGATCCGCTATCACCTCGACGACCGCGTCATCCCCAACGGCCGCAAAACCGTGGTGTTCATGGATTGATCCGGAGGTCATTCCGGGCCGCCTCGAAGAGGCGAACCCGGAATCTCGAGATTCTCAGGTGCGCAATTGCGCACCTTAGTTCGATGCTGACGCATCGCCCCGGAATGACGGCTATCCCTCAGCGCACCGCGTTGCCTGACGTCACGCCCGTCGCGCCCTTCTGCGCCTGTTCTTCCTTCTCGCGATCAGCCGCCGGCATGAGCCGCTTGCGCTCGCGCTCCTTCATGTAGGCGTCGTATTGCGGCGTGCCTGCCCGCGGCGGGGCGTCGGCCGGCAGGCCGCCGGCCCATTGCGGGACGTAATCGCCCATGCCGGCGGACAGCTTCTCATTGACCGTGCCGCAGCCGGACAGCCCTGCGGCAAGCGCGAGGAGGGGCAGGAGGGAGCGGAAAGGCTTCGGCATTGTGGGGGCGCGCGGGTTCGGTCTGGTTGGACGCCGGGTCAGGCTGGCGCCGAGAGAGTAGCCTTCAACAAGGTAAAAGAGACTTATTCGAGATAGGTAATAAGTTACCGAGTTGGAGCCGGCCCGGAGCCCCGGATGTACCAATTCTGCAAAAGAAAGACGAAATCTTCCATCCACGCGGCCCGTCGCGTTTCTAGACTGCGGCGCGGGGCTCGCGACAAAGTGGCTTGGCCGGCGAGGGGGCTTTTTCGTTGACAGGTCCATTTTATTTGTACAATCGTACAAATAAATAAAAGCGGCCAAGGTCGGGCGTTCGGGTCACCTCGACGTAACCGCAACATCACTCCCCGCCGTCGGAAAACGGGACGCCCGGCTTGCGCCGATTGGTCGCCAAACGTCCGATTGACAAGGGGGGCACCAAGGACGCCATGTGGCGCGCGATAAGGCTCGCGCGTGAGCTAGAGTGAGGCAAGGACCGGGCACTCGGTTCGCCGCACAAGAGGTCAGGAATCAAGGGGAGGGACACTCTTATGTTCGAACGCAAACAACTTTCTTGGGCAGCCGCGGTGGCCGCCGTTGCAGGCCTGGTGGCCGTCGCGCAGGCCAGGGCCGAGGACACCGTCAAGGTCGGTCTGATCCTGCCGATGACCGGCGGCCAGGCCTCGACCGGCAAGCAGATCGAGAACGCGATCAAGCTCTACATGCAGCAGAAGGGCGACACCGTCGCCGGCAAGAAGATCGAGATCATCCTCAAGGACGACGCCGCGATTCCGGACAAGACCAAGACGGCCGCGCAGGAGCTGATCGTCAACGACAAGGTCAATTTCATCGCCGGCTTCGGCGTGACGCCGGCAGCCCTCGCCGCCGCGCCGCTGGCAACGCAGGCCAAGATTCCGGAAGTCGTGATGGCGGCCGGCACCTCCATCATCACCGAGCGCTCGCCCTATATCGTGCGCACCAGCTTCACCCTGGCGCAGTCCTCGACCATCATCGGCGATTGGGCGGTGAAGAACGGCATCAAGAAGGTGGCGACGCTGACCTCGGACTACGCGCCGGGCAACGACGCGCTGAACTTCTTCAAGCAGAATTTCACCGCCGGCGGCGGCGAGGTGGTCGAAGAGGTCAAGACGCCGCTCGCCAACCCCGACTTCGCGCCATTCCTCCAGCGCATGAAGGACGCCAAGCCTGACGCGATCTTCGTGTTCGTGCCGGCCGGCCAGGGCGGCAACTTCATGAAGCAGTATGCCGAGCGTGGCCTCGACAAGGCCGGCATCAAGGTGATCGGACCGGGCGACGTCACCGACGACGACCTCCTCAACAACATGGGCGATGCCGTGCTCGGCACGGTCACCGCCCATCTCTATTCCGCGGCGCATCCGTCCGCGATGAACAAGGATTTCGTCGCGGCCTACAAGAAGGCCTTCGGCACCCGTCCGGGCTTCATGGCGGTGAGCGGCTATGACGGCATCCACCTGATCTACGAGGCCCTGAAGAAGACGGGTGGCGACACCAATGGCGACAAGCTGATCGAGGCGATGAAGGGCCAGAAGTGGGAGAGCCCGCGCGGCCCGATCTCGATCGACCCGGAGACCCGCGACATCGTGCAGAACATCTACATCCGCAAGGTCGAGAAGGTCGACGGCGAGCTCTACAACGTCGAGTTCGCGACCTTCGAAGCCGTCAAGGACCTCGGCAAGACCAAGAAGTGACGCGCGAAAGCGCGTCATCCCGGGGCGCGCTTAGCGCGAACCCGGGATCTCGACGTGATTGAAATGGCTTCCGGGTTCAGCGCTGCGCGCTGCCCCGGAATGACGACGTGATTACCAGGGTTTACCCGCTTACGATGACCGCAATCCTCACCAACCTGTTCGATGGCGTTGCCTACGGCATGCTGCTGTTCGTGCTCGCCTGCGGGCTCGCGGTCACGCTCGGCCTGATGAACTTCGTCAATCTTGCTCACGGCGCCTTCGCCATGACCGGCGGCTATGTCTGCATGGTGCTGGTG
>NZ_JBFUES010000087.1:0-13283 GCF_056403875.1 Bradyrhizobium sp. P2_E8 | reverse complement strand
GTTTTCTCCCCGTCGAACCGGTCGGGATTTCCACCGAGCATATCGACTATCCGGGCACGCAGACGCTGCCGAACGACGTGGCGCTGAGGAAGTGGACCGCGATCGGCGAGGCGGTCGCGCGTCGCGGGGTGAAGAAGCTCGTCATCATCACCAGCCATGGCGGCAACAGCGCGGCGATGATGCTGGTCGCGCAGGATCTGCGCGCACATCACAAGCTTTTCGTGGTGACGACGTCATGGTCACGGCTGTCGGGCGCGGACAAGCTGTTCCCGGCCGAGGAGGTGCGCCACGGCATTCATGGCGGCGCGGTCGAGACCTCGATCATGCTGGCGCGCTATCCCGACCAGGTGCGTCAGGATGCGATCGCGGATTTTCCCGCGAGCAGCGTCGCGATGGAGACGCAGTATCGCTGGCTGTCGACGCAGCGGCCCGCGCCGTTCGCCTGGCAGGCGCAGGATCTCAACGCCAGCGGTGCCATCGGCAACGCGACGCTGGCCGTGCCGGAGAAGGGCGAGCGATTGCTGGATCAGGGTGCGCGCGCCTTCTGCGAGCTGCTCACTGAAGTTGATAACTTCGACGTGAACAGGCTCGCCAAGGGCCCTCTCGGCTAACCAACATCCTCCTGGAATCATTGAGGAAAGAACCTCAACCCGGGGTCGCATCCGCCGTCTTCGAACCGGACGCGGGGAGCCTCCGTCCAACTGGGCACGCGGGCCACAACGGACCGCCTCAACCCGGATGGAGTTTCACATGTCGATCAAGACCAAGATTGCCGCCGCAGCTCTCGCTGCCCTCGCCGTCACCGGCAGCATTCTGTCCACCACCTCCTCGGCCGAAGCCAAGCAGCCCGGCTGGGTCTGGGGTGTGGGTGCCGGCATCGCCACCGCCGCTGTGGTCGGCTCCGCGATCGCCGCCAGCAACGACCCCTATTACTACGGCTATCACCGCTGCGGCTGGGTCGCCCAGTACAACGCCTTCGGCCAGTACGTTGGCCGCGTTCGCAGCTGCTACTGATTTGAGTACCTGAGGCCGATCTCACGTGGATCCCGCGTCCGACACGGGCGCCTCATCCACCCCGTGTCGTGCCCCGACCCCGCCCGGCTGTCCCCCCGGGCGGGGTCAACCATTTCTGGACCTGAGAACTTGTTGCAGTCCCGTCACACAGCGGTGCGAACCATCACCTGCGGCAATCCGTGTCAGTTGCTATTGCGAATTAATCGCAATAAGGTTTGCAACAAGCACGGGGACTTGGGAAGAAATCGCGTCGAATCGAGATCATCTCGGCCGATCGCGTGACCAACCGGAACCTGGTGACAGGATCGCCGCGAATCGGCAGGGATGTCGGGGCGGCTGGGCATATTTGCGTTTGGGGGCGTGCGTTTTGACGTTGAGGGGTCACCGACACCGATATTTGCGGACAGCGGCAGCGATCGCCTCCGGCGTGCTGGCTTTTCCCGCCGCCGGCCGCGCGGCCGATCTGCCGCTGAAGGCACCGGCCTTGAAGGCAGTCTATGACTGGACCGGCCTCTACATCGGCGCGCATGCCGGCTATGGCCGCGGTTCGTCCCGCTTCGCGCTGAACGACGGCACCGCGATCGGCGACAGCGGCGTCTTCAGCGGCATGATCGGCGGCGTGCAGGCCGGCTACAATTACCGGCTCAATTCCGGCTGGCTGGTCGGCGTCGAAGGCGATTTTTCGTTTCCCAACTACATCACCTCGAACTCGATCGTCTCCTTCCTGTCGACACCCGCCAACACCGTCACGCAGCAATGGGACTACACCGCCAGCCTGCGCGGCCGCGTCGGCTACACCAGCGGTCCATGGCTCGTCTATGCCACCGGCGGCTTTGCATGGATGGGCGAGCGCTATTTCGACACGCCGGCCTCCGGCGCCGAAGTCCCGAAGATCCTGAACACGCGGCCCGGCTGGATCGCGGGTGCCGGCATCGAATACGGCTTCGCACCGCATTGGAGCGCACGGCTCGAATACCTCTATAGCCGCTTCGACGGCACCAACGTCGCCTTCTCCACGGGGGCCCAATACGCCTCCTCGTCGCTCGACTTCCAGCAGGTCAGGCTCGGCCTCAACCGCAAGGTCGATTGGCCGGGCATGCCGAGCTACAATCCGAAGAGCTCCCTGATCGACACGGAATCGGATCGCTGGGAGATTCACGGTCAGAGCACCTATCTGCCGCAAGGCTATCCGTCGTTTCCCGCTCTCTACAGCGGAACGAACTCTCTCTCGCCGTCGGCGCAGGCCAAGGCGACCTGGAGCAACAGCCTGTTCCTGAACGCGAAGCTGTGGGACGGCGGCGAGGTCTATTACAATCCCGAGCTGCTCCAGGGATTTGGACTGAACGACACGGTCGGCGCGGCCGGCTTCCCCAACGGCGAGGCGCAGAAGTCGAACTTCCCCTATCCGCACTACAACACCTCGCGCCTGTTCGTGCGTCAGACCTTCGGCTTCGGCGGCGAGCAGGAAGAGCTCGCGAGCGGCCAGTTGCAGCTCGGCCAGAAGGTCGACGTTTCCAGGCTCACCGTGCAGGCCGGCAAGTTCGCGGTGGTCGACGTGTTCGACGGCAACGCCTACGCCAAGGACACCCGCAAGGATTTCATGAACTGGTCGCTGTGGGCGCCGGGCGCCTTCGACTATTCCGCCGACAAGGTCGGCCTCACCTATGGCGTCACCGCCGAACTGAACCAGAAGCAATGGGCGCTGCGCGGCGGCTATTTCCTGATGGTCGCGGAGCCCAATTCGAATCACTTCGACACCAAGGTCGGGGAGCGCGGCCAGTACGTGCTCGAGCTGGAGACGCGCTTCTCGCTGTTCGGCCAACCCGGCAAGCTCAGGACCATGGGCTGGGTCGACAGCGCCAACATGGGCAGCTTCCGCGAGACGCTGGACAATCCCGCGCTCAACCTCGACATCGCACAGACCCGGCGCGGCCGCCTCAAGGTCGGCTACGTCGTCAATCTCGAGCAGGCGATCACCGACGATGTCGGACTGTTCGGCCGCTGGAGCTGGAACGACGGCAAGAGTGAAACGCTCGCCTTCACCGACATCAATCGCAGCCTGTCCGGCGGATTGTCGATCAAGGGCACGAAATGGGGCCGGCCCGACGACGTGATCGGCATCGGCGGCGCCGTCAACGCAATCTCCCAGGACTATCGCGACTTCCTTGCCGCCGGCGGCCTCGGCGTGCTGATCGGCGACGGCGCGCTCAACTATCGCAAGGAGCGTATCCTCGAGACCTATTACGCCTACGCGCTGAACAAGGCACTCACCTTCACCGCCGACTACCAGCTCATCGTCAATCCCGCCTACAACGCGGATCGTGGCCCGGTGTCGGTGTTCTCCGGGCGGCTCCACGGCGAGTTCTGATCGCAGGCGCGCGCCTCGTCCTTCGAGACGCCCGCTTCGCGGGCTCCTCAGGATGAGGCTAAGCAGCATTGGTGCCCGTCGAAACTGCGGCCGCGCACTCTGTCCTCATCCTGAGGAGCCCGCCAAAAGCGGGCGTCGCGAAGGATGGGCCACAGGGACGTCGCTCTGCAAATGCGATTGCGCCCCCAGCGGGGAGAGACGTTCGCTTTCTACGCCGCCCGGATCGCGTCCAGGAACTTGCCGACCTCGACCTTGAGACGGCTGCTCTCGCCCGACAGCGATTTGGCTGCCGCGAGCACATTCGAAGATGCCGATCCGGTCTGGCTCGCGCCGCGCTGCACGTCGACGATGCTGGCGGAGACCTGCTGGGTGCCGCGGGCCGCCTGCTGCACGTTGCGGGAAATCTCCCGCGTCGCCGCGCCCTGCTCCTCGACCGCCGAGGCGATCGCAGACGCGATCTCGGACATGCGGGTGATGGTGTCGCCGATCGCCTTGATGGCGCCGACGGAATCCTCCGTCGCCGTCTGGATTCCCGCGATCTGCTGGCTGATCTCGCCGGTGGCCTTGGCGGTCTGCTCGGCCAGCGCCTTGACCTCGGAGGCGACGACGGCAAAGCCGCGGCCGGCCTCGCCGGCGCGCGCCGCCTCGATGGTGGCGTTCAGCGCCAGAAGATTGGTCTGGCCCGCGATCTGGCTGATGAGCTCGACGACGTCCCCGATCCGGCCGGCGGCCTTGGCCAGCTCGCCGACATGGTCGTTGGTCCGCACCGCCTGCTGCACCGCTTCGCCGGCGACGCGCGCGGAGTCCTGGACCTGCCGGCTGATCTCGTCCACCGACGAGGCCATTTCCTCCGCCGCCGCGGCAACGGTCTGCACGTTGGTGGAGGCCTGCTCGGACGCGGCCGCGACGGTCGCAGTGACCTTTTCCGATTGATCGGCCGTGCTCGTCAGCGTTCCCGCCGAGGCCTCCAGCTCCGACGATGCCGACGCGACGGTGTTGATGACGTCGCCGATCATGGCTTCGAAGTCGCGCGCAATCTGGTCCACGCGGTGGCCGCGACGGAGCCTCGCCTCCGCTTCGACCGCGGCCGCCTCGTCGGCGGCCTTCTTGGCGACGAGCGAATCCTTGAAGTGCCGCAGCGAGCCCGCCACCTGGCCGATCTCGTCGTTGCGGCCCGTCGCGGGGATCTCGACTTCATGCTGTCCGGCGGCGAGCGTCCCGATCACGTCCGCGAGCCGGCTGAGCGGCGTCACCACGCGGCTGCGCAGCATCATGGTCACGCCACCGAGCGTCCCGAGCAGCGCCAGCACCGCCACGCCCGCGAGGGCGAGCATCGCCAGCGCGCCGTCGCGCGCGGAGGCGGCGCGCTCGGCAGCTTCGGCCAGCGCGGCGTCGCGCACGCCGTAGAACATCTGGATGGCCGGCACGATGACACTGGCCAGCTCATCGGCGTTGACGCCGTACTTGCCGTCGCTGCGGGCCGCGGGCATTTCCTTGTCCACGACGAGCGCAGCTTTCCCGAAATAGGAGTCCGTCGCCGCCTTCAGCGCGGTGGCGATGCGGGGCGGGTTTCCGAGCTGGTCGATGCCGGCCTCGATGCGCTCGCGGTCGGCTTCGACACGCCCCTGCATACGATCCATCAGCGAGAACTCGGTCACCGCGAGCGGGCGGCGTGCGGTCAGCGCCGGCGACAGCGTGGCGGCGCGGCTGCCGGCCGAGACGCGCAGATCCTGCGCCGTCCGCGCCAGGTTCAACAGCGCCGCAAGCGAGGAATCGGCATTGACGACCTTCGCCTCGAGCCGGTTCATGACCGGTTCGATATTGCCGAGCACCTCGGCAACACCGGGCAGGAAACCCTTGATCGCGGCGCTGTCGCGCGCCGCCAGCGGAACGCTCATCGCGCGATCCGCCGCGATGTGGATCTCCTTCAGCCGCCGCGCGGCACGGTCGAGATGCTCGGCAATCGCTCCGCCGTCATCCAGCACCATGATGGCCCGCCTTGCGCTCTCGAAGGCGGTCTCGGCGGCTTTCGCGGCCTTCGCGGCAACGTCGATCTGGGCCTGCGTTGCAGCGGCTTCCTGGAAGATCGGTCCAATGTAGGGGGCGCGAAGACCGGCGACTTGCTGGCTGACCATCAGGGTCGCACCAAAAGCGTCAACCGTCTTGATCGCGTCGGAGCGGTTCGAGAAGATGCGCGCCTGGGGTATCAGCACCTCGGCGCCGAGGATGACTGCAAAAACCGTCACCGTCAGCATCGACAGCGCGAAGAGCTTCCCGATCCGCATCCTTGGGTCCCCGAACACATTGCTACAAATGTCGAAAACCTAGCTGTCGGCCACTAAGGGCCCGTTAAGCAACGGCCCGTAGTTCCGCGGAGTGCCATAGGCCGCGCGGGTCTGCCGAACGCTGTCGTCGCCGGGTTCCCCGCAGTGCCAGATGCGACAGAATTGCCGGGATTTTCCTCGCAAAATACCTATATCAATGCTTGCGCCGCCATCCGGCCGCACTCGCATACCTCCGGAACATCAATGCTCTCGGTCGAACTCGTCATCGTCGTCGTCCTGATCGTCATCAACGGCCTGCTCTCCATGTCCGAACTGGCCGTGGTCTCGTCCCGCCCGGCCCGCCTCTCGCTGCTCGCGGCCAAGGGCGTGCGCGGCGCCGAGCGGGCGCTGACGCTGGCGGCCGATCCCGGCAAATTCCTCTCGACGGTGCAGATCGGCATCACGCTGGTCGGCGTTCTCTCGGGTGCATTCTCCGGCGCGACGCTCGGGCAGCGGCTGGCGCAATGGCTGGTCGAGCTCGGCCTGTCCGCCGGCATCGCCGACATCGTCGGCGTCGGCATCGTCGTCACGCTCATCACCTACGCCACCCTGATCGTCGGCGAACTGGTGCCGAAGCAGGTGGCGCTGCGCGACCCCGAGAGCATCGCGGTCAAGGTCGCGCCCGCGATGCACGTGCTGGCGCGGATTTCACTCCCGCTCGTCTTCCTGCTCGATCTCTCCGGCAAGCTGATCCTCACGCTGCTCGGCCGCGGCGGCAAGGCCGAGGAGAAGGTCTCGGAGGACGAGATCCATCACCTCGTCAGCGAAGCCGAAAACGCCGGCGTGCTCGAACCCGGCGAGAAGGAGATGATCGCCGGCGTGATGCGGCTCGGCGACCGGCCGGTCGGCGCCGTCATGACGCCGCGCACGGAGGTCGACGAGATCGACCTGAACGACGCACCGGAAGCCATTCAAGCGATCATCGCCAAGAGCCCGCATTCACGCTTTCCGGCCTCGGACGGCGAACGCGACAAGCCGATCGGCGTGCTCCAGGCCAAGGACCTGCTGGTCGCGTTCATGAACGAACGCACGCCCGATCTGCGGGCGCTGGTCCGCGAAGCGCCGAGCATTCCCGCCTCGGCGGATGCCCGCGACGTGCTCGCGATCCTGAGGGCCGCTCCGGTCCATGTCGGTTTCGTCTATGACGAGTACGGCGCCTTCGAAGGCGTGGTCACTGCGGCCGACATTCTGGAATCGATCGTCGGCGCGTTCCATTCCGAGGAAGGCCCGCCGGAGCCGGCCTATGTCAAGCGCGCAGACGAATCGCTGCTGGTCGCCGGCTGGATGCCGGTCGACGAATTCGGCGAGCTGCTCGGCATCGAGCTGCCGCCGCACCATCGCTTCTACACCGTGGCGGGCCTCGTGCTGCAACACTTCAACGTGCTGCCCAATGTCGGCGACGCCTTCGACCTCGGCGGCTGGCACATCGAGGTGGTCGATCTCGACGGAAGAAGGATCGACAAGATTCTGGCGAGCCGGAGAGATGAGCAGGCGGCGGCGTGAGTTGCGGGCGCTTGTGTGTGTGAGATCGCGGGACGGCGTACCAATCTCGACTCGTCGTCCCGGCGAAGGCCGGGACCCATACCGCGAGGTCTATCGATTTCGGAAGGACGCAGTACCGAATGACGAGTCTTCGCCAAACCACTCCCTGTGGTTATGGGTCCCGGCCTTCGCCGGGACGACAACGGAGCAAGAACCTCGCGCTAACGCCCAATAACAGATCCCCTACCCGAACTTCACACCGATCCGCTTTTCCTTGCGCCAGACCACGGTGCACGCCAGATGCTTTCCGTCGGCCTGGATCAGCAGGGTGAAGTGTTCGGGAATGCCGACCGGGCTGGTGACATCGAGGGCTGCGCCGGTGTCCGAGAAATTGCGGACGGTGCAGTCGATCGCGCCGCCGCCGAACTCGATCGTTCCGGCCTTCAGCACGCGATGTCTGGCTTTGTTGCGTCGCTCGTCCATGGGATGAATCTATACCCAAAGTTGAATCAGACGTTAAGCCATCGCTCTGCTTGCGACAATTCCATGGCCTCGGGCGGCCGCTTCATATCGTGGCCCGGCGCTTCACAGCGCCGGCTGGAACGTCTCCGCCCGCGCCATCCGCCAGGCGTCGCGGAAGCGCGGGTCTTCCGTGCCTTCGAGCAATTCGCCCGGACGCAGCGCCGGATAGAGCTGCGCAAATGATTGCACCTGGGTCGTCGACGTCCGTTGGCTGAAATGGATCGGGCGCAGCTGCTGGGGATGTTCGAGACCGGCCGCGGCGATCAGCTCGGTCAGCGAGTGCAGCGTCGCATGGTGGTAATTGTGCACGCGGTCGATCTTGAGCGGCACGTAGAGCGCGCGCGCCCGCGTCGGATCCTGCGTCGCGACGCCGGTCGGGCAACGGTCGGTATGGCAGCTCAGCGACTGGATGCAGCCGAGCGAGAACATGAAGCCGCGCGCCGAATTGCACCAGTCGGCGCCGATCGCCATTGCCCGCGCCATGTCGAAGGCGGTGGCGATCTTGCCGGAAGCGCCGAGCTTGATGCGGTCGCGCGCATTGATGCCAATCAGCGCATTGTGGACGAAGTTGACGCCCTCGCGCATCGGCATGCCCAGATGGTCCATGAACTCCAGCGGCGCGGCGCCGGTGCCGCCCTCGTTGCCGTCGACGACGATGAAATCGGGATAGATGCCGGTCTCCAGCATCGCCTTGCAGATCGCCAGGAATTCCCAGGGATGACCGATGCACAGCTTGAATCCGGCCGGCTTGCCGCCGGAGAGGCGTCGCATCTCCGCGATGAACTGCATCATGCCTGTCGGCGTCGAGAACGCGCGGTGCGAGGCCGGCGAGATGCAGTCCTCGCCCATGGACACGCCGCGGATCTTGGAGATCTCCTCCGAGACCTTCGCCGCCGGCAGCACGCCGCCATGGCCGGGCTTGGCACCCTGGCTGATCTTGAGCTCGACCATCTTGATCTGGTCTTCGCTGGCGACCCGCGCGAACGCCTCGGGATCGAACGTGCCGTCGAGGTGACGGCAGCCGAAATAGCCCGAGCCGATTTCCCAGATGATGTCGCCGCCCATCTCGCGGTGATAGGGGCTGAAGCCGCCCTCGCCGGTGTCATGCGCGAAGCCGCCCTTCTTCGCGCCGGCATTGAGCGCACGCACCGCGTTCGGGCTGAGCGCGCCGAAGCTCATCGCCGAGATGTTGAACACCGATGCCGAATATGGCTTTGCGCAATCGGGGCCGCCGATGGTGACGCGAAACTTCTCCTCGGCATGCGTCTTCGGCGACACCGAATGATGCATCCACTCGTAGCCCTCGCGGTAGACGTCCTCCTGGGTTCCGAACGGACGCTTGTCGAGCTGCATCTTGGCGCGCTGATAGACCACCGCGCGGATGTCGCGCGAGAACGGCATGCCGTCCTTCTCGCTCTCGAAGAAATACTGCCGCATCTCGGGGCGGATTTCTTCCAGCAGGAAGCGGATATGCGCCGAGATCGGGTAGTTGCGCAGAACCGCATGGCCCTTCTGCATGAGGTCGCGGACACCGAGCAGCGTCAGGGCGCCGAAGATCAGGATCGGGATCAGCAGGATGTCGAAGATCTTGCGGTCGGCGATGCCGACGCCGATCAGGAGCGCGGTGACGACCGCGCAGATCGTCAGCACGATGAAGCGCGGCGAGAATGGAATCAGCAGGGTTTCCATGGCCCCCTCTTCCAGGGGCCCACGCTTCGATTTTGGCGCTTTGCTATTTTCGTCGGCCACGATTCCCATCCTCTCGCCAGCTTGAGGCGGTACGATACGCCCGCGCCTGTCATACGGATATGACGCGGCGCTTGTTTCAGGCTAGCGAATTCGGCCGCGGCAAATCAATCCGCCGAGAGGTTAGGCTTTTGCAGTGCAGCAGAAAAGGCGGGGATGGGAGGAGGCCGCAGTGGCCACAAACCGAGCTGTCATCCCGGGCAAGCGTCAGCGCAGACCCGGGATCCATAACCACGGGATTTCGTGACTGAGAAAGCTGTCACTGCGAGTCTTCGCCAAACCATGTCCTGTGGCTATGGATCCCGGATCSGCGCTCCGCTTCGCTGCGMKTGTCCGGGACGACGAGTTGAATGGGAGACGAGATCGCGCCACCCATTCAAGAGGACTCAGCGCTCGACGAACGCCTTCTCGATCACGAAATGGCCGGGCCTGTTGCCGCTGCCTTCGACGAAGTCGCGGCCTTCGAACATCACCTTCAGCTCTTCCAGCATCGCCGGGCTGCCGCACATCATGATGCGGTCGGTTGCGATGTCGAGCGGGCCCTGTCCGATGTCGTTGAAGATCTGCTCGGAGCTGATGAGGTCGGTGATGCGGCCACGATTGCGGAACGGCTCGCGGGTCACGGTCGGGTAGTAGACGAGCTTGTCAGCGAGCAGCTCCCCGAACAGCTCGTCCTCGCGCAGATTGGCGACGAGCTTCTCGCCATAGGCGAGCTCGGAGACCTGGCGGCAGCCGTGCACCAGCACGATGGTCTCGAACTGTTCGTAGACGTCGGGGTCCTTGATCAGGCTCGCGAACGGCGCGAGGCCCGTCCCGGTCGAGAGCAACATCAGCCGCTTGCCCGGGATGAGGTTGTCGGTGATCAGCGTGCCGGTCGCCTTGCGGCCGACCAGGATGGTGTCGCCTTCCTTGATCTTCTGGAGGCGCGAGGTCAGCGGGCCGTCCTGAACCTTGATCGAGAAGAACTCGAGCTCTTCCTCGTGGTTGGCGCTCGCCATGCTGTAGGCGCGCAGCAGCGGACGGCCGTCGACCTCGAGGCCGATCATCGCGAACTGCCCGTTCTGGAAACGGAAGCCGGTATCGCGCGTGGCGCGAAAGCTGAACAGCGTGTCGGTCCAGTGCTGGACGGAAAGAACCTTCTCTCGGTAAAACGCGCTCATGATTTTCGATATTCCGAATAATTGCGGTTTTAGGGCAAAAGCATTGCCCGGCCCTGAAAGCGGGGCGGACACCATTGCCATGGCGGAGGATTTCGCGTGTGTGATCTACGCCATTGAGACCAATAATCAACCTCGTTTCGGGTGCAATTGATGCCGATCAAACCGGCATTTGCGGAGGAATTGGCCGCGCCATTAACGAATCTGCTGCGTGGCGCGCGCACAGGGCAATTTCTTTTCCCTTTCGGGCTCGACGGCAGCACTTAATTTCCGTCGCGCTCGCGAGAATTTCATTAAGAATAGCTCTGATTTTCACCCCGGCCTGGCGCCGAATCCCGCATTTTTGCGGCTTTTGGCGACAGGAGTGACTGAGACCCATGGCCAGCAGCGAACGCATCTTCGTCCAGGCGATCCGGCGCTATTGCGCCCGCCATGGCATTGCCGTCGACATCCGCTCCGGCGGCTGGCTGATCGCGATGCGCCGGGGCGAGGCGCGCCACTTCGCCTTCGGCTACGACATCGGCCTCAACAGCGCCATCGCGCATCGCCTCGCCAACGACAAATCGGCGACGGCCGAGGCGCTGACCCTCGAGGGCGTGCCCTGCATTCCTCATCATCTCTTCCTCAACCCGAGGCTGGGCAAGAATGTCGTTGGCGCCACCTGGCGAGAGGCAATGCTCGTGCTGCTTCACGACCATCCGCAAGGTGTGGTGGTGAAGCCGAACGAGGGGACATCGGGGCGATCGGTGTTCAAGGTGACGACGGAGGCGGAACTCGACCACGCGGTTGGCGAAGTCTTTTCGATGAGCACGGGGCTCGTGATCTCACCCTATGTCGCGATCGAGCAGGAGATCCGCGTGGTGCTGCTCGATGACGCGCCACTTGTCGTCTACAGCAAGCAGCGTGGATCGGATTGGCGGCACAATCTCGATGCCGGCGCACGGCCGGTGCTGATGGAGGACGGCGAGGTTCGCGCGGCCTGCGTCAAGCTCGCCGCCGACGCCGCCAATGCCATCGGCATTGCCTTCGCATCGATCGACGTGGTCCGCGTCGACGGCTCCTGGCGCGTGCTCGAGATCAATTCCGGCGTGATGATGGAAGCGCTGGCGAAGCTGCATCCGGAGCTGGTGCAGGCGACGTATGACGCGGCGCTGGACCGGGTGTTTGGCATAAATTAGCAGCCACGGGCACTGCACCCTCTCCCCTTGTGGGAGAGGGTGGCTCGCCGCCTTGGCGGCGAGACGGGTGAGGGGTCTCTCTCCGCGAGCACGCCTCACGCAGCAGCATTCGAGGATAGAACCCCTCATCCGGCGCTTCGCGCCACCTTCTCCCAAAGGGGAGAAGGGAAGTAAGCGCTAGTTATTCGCGCTCGCCGAATCGTCCATCGCCTTGAAGGCTTCCTCGAGTTGCAGCGAGATCGGCACGTTGAGCCGTTCGCCGGTCGGAAGCCTGGCGGTGAACCATTTGTTGTAGAGCGGGACGAGGTCGCGGTTGGAGCCGAGCTTGCGGAAGGTGCGCTCGACCACGGCCGACAATTGCGGCTCAACCTTCCTGAACATGATGCCGTAGGGGTCATAGGACAGGTAATCGCCGGTGACGCGGAACTTGTCCTGCGCCTTGTGGCGCGCGATCAGGCCGGAGAGCAGGATGTCGTCGGTCGCGAACGCATCGGCCTTGCCGTCGACGAGCATCTGATACGACTGCTCGTGATCCGGCGAGGTGACGACGTTCAACCCGAGCGAGGACTTCTTGTCGGCCGCCTGGATCGCCTGCTCGTTGGTGGTGCCCTTGGTCACCACCACGGTCTTGCCCTTCAGATCGGTCAACGACTGGACCTTTGACGCCTTCGGCACCATCAGCTTGGTGCCGGCGACGAATATCAGCGGGGAGAAGGCGACGCGCTTGCCACGCTCGGCATTGGCGGTGGTCGAGCCGCATTCCAGGTCGATCTTGTTCTGGAGCACGGCGTCGATGCGGTCGTCCGAGGTGACCTTGACGTAGTCGATCCTGAGATTGGGATCGTCGACCTCGACGCCGATCTCCTCGACGATCGCCTCGCAGAGTTCGAGGCTGTAGCCGATCGGGCGGCCCGACTGGTCGAGGAAGGAGAACGGCGGCGAGCTCTCGCGATAGCCGAGCCGCACGACATGCGCTTTCTTGATGGCCGACAGCGTCGGGCTGAGCCCTTCGCTGCTGGTCTGGGCGAATGCTGTGGTCGCGAGCAACGATGCCGCGAGCCAGAGGCAGCCGCCGATCACTGACCTCGTCAGTGTCTGGCCCATGATGCGCTCCTAACCATGGCCGGCCATGGCGGGCACTTCGCCGGGCACCATGTCGCCGGGCACGGCGTCGCCTGGTCCCATCTCATGCTCGGGCCCAAGCTCGCCTTCCCACTTCGCCACGACCGAGGTCGCGAGCGTGTTGCCGATCACGTTGGTGGCGCTGCGGCCCATGTCGAGGAAGGTGTCGATGCCCATGATCATGAGCAGGCCGGCCTCGGGAATGTTGAACTGCGCCAGCGTCGAGGCGATCACGACGAGGGAGGCGCGCGGCACGCCGGCGACGCCCTTGGAGGTGATCATCAAGGTCGCCAGCATCGCGAGCTGCGTGCCGAGCGCCATGTCGATGTGGTAGCTCTGCGCGTTGAAGACGGCCGCGAAGGTGCATTAC
>NZ_JBFUES010000086.1:0-13317 GCF_056403875.1 Bradyrhizobium sp. P2_E8 | reverse complement strand
CTTTCGTCTCGTCGGCAGCGATCGGCATTGCGCTCGAGCGTACGCTCTACCGCCATCTCTATACGCGCAGCCATCTCGACCAGGTGCTGTTCACGATCGGCCTGACCTTCATGTCGGTCGCCGCCGTCGACTACATCCAGGGCTCGTCGCGGGTCTTCATCAACCTGCCGGCGGCGCTCCAGGGCCAGTTCGACCTGTTCGGCGTCGGCATCGGCCGCTACCGGCTGATGATCATCGTGATCTGCGGCCTGCTCACCATCGCGCTCCAGATGGTGCTGGCCAAGACGCGTTTCGGCAGCCGGCTGCGCGCCGCCGTTGACGATCCGCGCGCCGCCAGCGGCCTCGGCATCAACGTGCCGCAGGTGTTCGCTTTCACCTTTGCTTTTGGTTGCGGGCTCGCCGGCCTCGGTGGCGCGCTCAGCGCCGAGATCCTCGGCCTCGACCCGTATTTCCCGCTGAAGTTCATGATCTACTTCCTAATCGTGGTCACCGTCGGCGGCTCGTCCTCGATCACCGGCCCGTTCCTGGCCTCGCTCCTGCTCGGCATCGGCGACGTCGCCGGCAAGTATTACGTGCCGAAGATGGGCCCCTTCGTGATCTACACCATGATGATCGTGATCCTGATCTGGCGCCCGAACGGCCTGTTCGGCCGCACGGCCGCGCGTTGAGTTCGCCGATGAGCGCTTCTTCCGACGTCGGTTATCATGCCCAGCGCCAGGCGCGCTGGCACTATGGCGAAGTCGCCTTCTGGCTGATCGTGCTGGCCTGCGGCTTTGCATTTCCCACGCGCTATCTGATCATGACCGACATCCTGCGGCTGGCGCTGTTTGCGATGTCGCTCGATCTCATCCTCGGCTATGCCGGCATTGTCTCGCTCGGCCACGCCGCCTTCTTCGGCGTCGGGGCCTATGCCGCGGGGCTTCTTGCGTTGCATGGGATTATCAACGAGCCGGTGCTCGCGCTGATCGTGGCGGGCCTTGCCGCGATGGTGCTAGGCTTTGCCACCAGCTTCCTCGTGATACGCGGCGTCGACCTGACCCGGTTGATGGTGACGCTCGGCATCGCGCTGCTGCTGGAAGCGCTCGCCGAGCGCTTCTCGAACATCACCGGCGGCACCGACGGCCTGCAGGGCATCGAGATGCAGCCGATCTTCGGCGAGATCCCGTTCGACATGTTCGGCAAGGCCGGCTTCTTCTATTCGCTGGCCGTGCTGTTCGTGTTGTTCCTGTTCGCCCGCCGCGTCGTGCATTCGCCGTTCGGCCTGTCGCTGCGTGCGATCAAGAACAATCCGCTGCGGGCGGCCGCGATCGGCATCCCCGTCAACCGCCGCCTGATCGCGATCTATACGCTGGCGGCGTTCTATGCCGGCATCGCCGGCGCGCTGTTCACCCAGACCACCGCGATCGCCTCGCTCGACGTGTTCGCCTTCGAGCGCTCTGCCGACCTGATGCTGGTGCTCGTGATCGGCGGCACCGGCTATCTCTATGGCGGGCTGATCGGCGCGGTGGTGTTCCGCCTGCTCCAGGAATTGTTCTCCACCATCACCCCGCAATACTGGCAGTTCTGGATCGGCCTCGTGCTGGTCGTGATCGTGCTGGTCGGCCGCCAGCGCCTGCATCGCTGGGTACTGTACTTGCCGAACCTCATCATCAAGCAGATTGCCGGTCGCAAGGCGGTCGTCGCCGTGCCGGAGAGCGACGCATGACCATCGCGCTCGAAACCCAGAACCTCGAAAAGCAGTTCGGCGGCCTGCGCGTCACCCGCGATCTCTCGCTCAGAATCGAGCAGGGCGCCCGCCACGCGCTGATCGGCCCGAACGGCGCCGGCAAGACCACTGTCATCAACCAGCTCACCGGCGTGCTGAAGCCGAATTCCGGGCGCATCCTGCTGGAAGGCCAGGACATCACGGACCTGCCCGTGCACAAGCGCGTGCTGCGCGGCCTGTCGCGTACGTTCCAGATCAACCAGCTCTATCCCGACCTGACCCCGCTCGAAACCATCGGCCTTGCCGTCTCCGAGCGCCTCGGCCATGGCGGCGACTGGTGGCGGCGGATGGGCACGCGCAGCGACGTCAACGGCGAGATCGCCGATCTGCTCGCACGCTTCCATCTGCTCGACGTCATGAACGAACAGACCGTGACGTTGCCCTACGGCAAGCAGCGCCTGCTCGAGATCGCGGTCGCGATCGCGGCCAAGCCGCGCGTGCTGCTGCTCGACGAGCCCGCCGCCGGCGTGCCCGAGAGCGAGCGCCACGACATTCTCGCCGTCGTAGGTAGCCTGCCGCGCGACGTCACGGTGCTGCTGATCGAGCACGACATGGATCTTGTGTTCTCCTTCGCCGACCGGATTTCGGTTCTGGTCTCCGGTGCGCTGCTCACTGAAGGTCCGCCCGAACAGGTCGCGCGCGATCCGCAGGTCAAGGCGGTCTATCTCGGCGAGGAGGCGGTCAATGTCTGACCTGCTCGCAATCGACGCACTTCGCGCCGGCTATGGCGAGGCGGTGGTGCTGCCCAACATGTCCCTGCGCCTCGCCGAAGGGCAGGTGCTGGCGCTGCTCGGACGCAACGGCACCGGCAAGACCACGCTGATCAATTCCATCGTCGGCGTAACCCGCCGCTTCTCCGGCACCGTCGCGCTCGCCGGCACGGATGTCACCACGCTCCGTCCCGACCAGCGGGCGCGCGCCGGCATCGGCTGGGTGCCGCAGGAGCGCAACATCTTTCGCTCGCTCACGGTCGAGGAGAACATGACCGCGGTGGCCCAGCCCGGTCCCTGGACGGTCGAGAGGGTCTACGAGATGTTTCCGCGGCTGAAGGAGCGGCGGAGCAATTTTGGCAACCAGCTCTCCGGCGGCGAGCAGCAGATGCTGGCGATCGGCCGCGCGCTGACCCTCAACCCGAAGGTCCTGCTGCTGGACGAGCCGACCGAGGGCCTCGCCCCCATCATCGTCGAAGAGCTCCTGAAGGCGATCGGCACCATCACCCGCGCCGGCGGCATCTGCTCCATCATCGTCGAGCAGAATGCACAAAAGATTCTGGGGCTCGCCGACCGCGTTGTGATATTGGAACGCGGAACGATCGTCCACGACGCCCCGAGCGCTGCGCTGAAGGCCGACCCCGCGGTCCTGGAGCGCCACCTCGGAGTCGCAGGGGCGGTGGCCCACTAATCTTCGCCTCTCCCCGCAGGTGTGGAGAGAGAGTACAACGAGCGCCGACTGAAATTACGGGAGAGACAAGAAATGCAGCGAACCAAAGCCCCCTTCCGCGCCGACGAGGTCGGCAGCCTCCTCCGCCCCGCCAAGATCAAGGAAGCCCGCAGCCGGCTCGAGAAGGGCGAGATCTCGGCTGACGATCTGCGCAAGATCGAGGACATGGAGATCGAGAAGGTCGTGCACAAGCAGGCCTCGGTCGGGCTGAAGCTCGCGACGGACGGCGAATTCCGCCGCTCCTGGTGGCATTTCGACTTCCTGGCCAAGCTCACCGGCTGCGAAATGTTCCACCCGGACACCGGCATCCAGTTCGCGGGTGTCGAGACGCGGCATGATGCGGTCCGCGTGATTGGCAAGCTCGATTTCCCCGACGACCATCCGATGCTGGATCATTTCCGCTTCCTGAAGAAGTGCGCCGACCAGGCCCACGTCACCGCCAAGATGACGATTCCCTCGCCGGCGGTGCTGCATTTCCGCGGCGGCCGCAAGGCAATCTCCAAGAACGTCTATCCCGATCTCGAGGCCTTCTACGAGGACCTCGGCAAGACCTATCGCAAGGCCGTGAAGGCGTTTTACGATGCCGGCTGCCGCTATCTCCAGTTCGACGACACCGTGTGGGCCTATCTCTGCTCGCCGGACGAACTGCAGAAGGCGCGCGAGCGCGGCGACAATCCGGACGGCCTCCAGCAGATCTACGCGCGCATCATCAACTACGCGCTGGCCGAGAAGCCCGCCGACATGGTGGTGACGACGCATGTCTGCCGCGGCAATTTCCGCTCGACCTGGATCTCCTCAGGCGGCTACGAGCCGGTGGCCGAGACCATGCTCGCCGGCACCAATTACGACGGCTACTTCCTCGAATACGACAGCGACCGCGCCGGCGGCTTCGAGCCGCTGCGCTTCCTGCCCAAGGGCAACAAGGTCGTCGTGGTCGGCGTCATCACCTCGAAGTTCGGTGAGCTCGAGAAGAAGGATGACATCAAGCGCCGTCTGGAAGAAGCCGCCAAATTCGCGCCGCTGGAGCAGCTCGCGCTGTCTCCGCAATGCGGCTTTGCTTCGACCGAGGAAGGCAACATCCTCTCCGAAGAGGAGCAGTGGGCGAAGCTGAGCCTCGCGGTCGAGATCGCGAAGGAAGTGTGGGGCAACTGACGCGTAGCGTCATCCCGGGGCGCGCGTAGCGCGAACCCGGGATCTCGAGATCCCGGGTCTGGTGCTTGCGCACCATCCCGGGATGACGACGCGCAAGCGCATCGTCATTTCTCCGCCAGATAAACCTCACCCAGCAGCGACGAGTTCGACCACGGCACCTGCTTGGTCTTCGTGGTCGAGACCACTTCTGCCCGCACCCGCGTCAGCATCTGCTGCACCTCCAGCCCGGGCGTGCCGATATGGCGGGAGAGGGCGGCGGAAAACGGGGAGTTGGCGCCTTCGCCGTCGAGCGCGACCTGGCCCGGCGCGGTGGCGAAGGCGATCAGCGTGCCGGCGCCCAGCGTCGCGCCGGTGCCGAGGCTCGTTGGAGCCGCGAGGCCCGAGGCGCCCTCGATGCCGCGACTGCTGCCTGCGGAAGCTACCTGCTGTGCCATCGGATTGTTGCGGCAGGCATCGAAGATCAAGATGTTGGTGCGGACCTGGTCGTCGAGGCCGGCCATGATCGTATCCATGTCGATCATCGCCTCCGTCATGCCCGTGCCCGGCTTGAGCTCGACGTCGACGGGAATGAGATAGTTGCGGCCGTCCACCTGCACGCCGTGGCCGGCATAGTAGACCACGGCAACTTGCGCCCGCGCCGCATCGCGCAGGAAGTCGCGCGTCATCTTCTGCATCGCGGCGCGGTCGAGGTCGACGCCCTCCGACACCGTGAAGCCGATGTTGCGCAGGCTCTTGGCGACCGCGCGGGCATCGTTTGGTGGATTGGGCAGCGCCTTCACATGCGCATAGGCGCCGTTGCCGATGATCAGCGCCATGCGCGTGCCGCGCACGACCGGAGCAGGCGAGGGCGCAGGTGCCGCGCCGGTCTGCTGCGGGGCAGGGGCTGCTGTCGGCTGCGTTGTGGGCGAGGGCGCATCGCGCGGGATCGGCACGGCTGCATCGCTCACCAGCGACAGCCGCACTCTTGCGGTCGCCTGATTGGCCTTGCTRCCGGCGTCCGAGGCCACGATCGCCAGCGTCGCCTTGTAGTCGTCGCGCGCGTGGGCGTAGTCGCCTTTCCCTTCATAGGCCAGCGCGCGATGGGTGTAGCCCGAGATCAGCACACTGTTCGGCGGCGTCATGATGTTGGCCGGCGGCTTTTCCCTGGCGAGCCGGATCGCCTCGCTGCCATCGGCGATGGCGCGATCGAGGTCGCCCTTGGCGCGCCAGATCGAGGTGCGGTTGATCAGCGGCTGCGGCAGCGTCGGGTCGAGCCGGATCGCCTGGTTGATGTCGGCGAGCGCGCCGTCGAGATCGCCGAGTGCTTCTTTCGAGATGCCGCGGTTCTGGAACGAGAACGCCGATCTCGGATCTGAACTGATCGACATGTCGTAGTCGGCGATCGCCTTGGCATAGTCGTGCTTGCCCCGCCAGGCGTTGCCGCGGTTGTGGAAGATGATGCCGCTGGGCGGGCCGAGCTTCAGCGCGTCGTCGAAATCGGCGATCGCGATGTCGTAGTCGCCCTTGTCGTAATAGGCCGATCCCCTGAGGTTAAAGACCGCCTGACTCGGCCGGAGCCGGATCGCCTCCGTGGTGTCAGTGATGACCTTGGCGTAGTCGCCCTTCTTGTTCCAGCCCACGGCGCGCCAGAAATAGACGGGCGCAAGCTGCTCGCCCTTGAAGACCTTCAGCGCGATGATCTTGGTGCAGGCGTCGACCATCTGGTCCGGTGGCGTGGTCTCGGTGGTGCAGAGCGGCCCGAGCTGGTTGCGCGGCTGCGCCAGGGCGGACGTCGACCACAGCACGGCGGTGAGCAGGCAGAGCGCGACGAGCAGGCGGCGCATGGCGGTCGTCCCGTGAGAGGAGAGGCGCTTGTTTGTTGCCCGGCGGTGCGTCGGGGTTCACGCTCCCGTTATTGGATGTGGGGTAAAGTAGGCGAGGGTATTCCCTCGGTGGGCAGACTTTGCTAATAGGCAGGACCCAACAACGCTGCCCACCATCTTCCCACTTATGAAAAACGACGAAATCCTGAGCCAGATCACCGAGTTCTGCCGCAAGGCGGACATGGCGGAATCGACGTTTGGCCGGCGCGCCGTGAACGATGGGAAGCTGGTGCATCGCCTGCGCGAGGGAAAGCGCATCACCATCGACACGTTGGAGCGGATCCAGGCCTACATGGCGGCGTCGATGGCCGGCGGCGTGCCGCCGCCACGGGGGCTTCAGGTGCCCCCGGAAAAGCGCGATCCGCGCGGCAATTTCCGTTTCTTCGAGAACCGGCAGAAGTATCTGCTGTTCGTCCACACCTGTAGCGAAAAGCGGGTGATCGCGGACCGGGTTGCGCTGGAACTGGCCGCGATCCATCCGCGCCCGCCGGCGCTGCGCGTGTTCGACGCCGGTGTCGGCGACGGCACGGTGCTCGCGCGGGTGCTGCGCGCAACACACCAGCGCTATCCGCATATGCCGTTCTATGTCGCCGGCAAGGAGCTCAGTCTCGAGGATTTGCGCCTGACGCTGGAGAAGGTGCCGGATCGCATTTTCGAGCATCCTGCGTCGGTGTTCGTCTTCACCAACATGTTCTACTCGGAGGCGCCCTGGCTCACGCCGGCATCGCCCGCGGCGGCGGCCGCCACCGTCTGGCACGAGGTTCCGCTGCGGGGCGCCTCGTCGGGAGAATTCGAGCAGCAGATCGCTGAGCTGCGGCCGTTCCTGGAGCAGAACTGGCGCGCCGCGATCAGCCCACGCACGGCCATGCCGCTCTACGAGCGGCCCGTCGTCCTGGTGCTCTATCGCGAGGACCATCGGTTCCTGCTGGATTCGACCATTCCGCGGCCGGGCCAGACCGAGGCCAATTTCGACCTCGTTATTGCATCCCAGCCATACCGCGCGCTGTCTTCGGTCAATTTCCGGGCAAAGCGGATCATTGCGCCTCTGGCGCGGGCATTGCGGCCGGGCGGGCGCCTGATCGGTATTCACTCTCATGGTCACGATCCCGGCATGGAAATGATCCAGGCAATCTGGCCCGGAGAAAATCCTTTCGCGGTCAGCCGTCATGAGCTATTGCGCGCAGTCAAGTATGAGCTCGGATCGTTGGGCCGCGACCTAAATTTTAATGCTTATGCGGACAACCGCTCGATCTTCAGGTATGATATGGAAGCGCTGCCCAACGAGGTGACGGGTACCATCGGAACCTCGACAGCCTTTGCAGCGTGGAATGCGGCGGTGTATGTCGCTCAAATCGAGGACGACCGGTTGACAGAAATGACTCAAAACGGCCGCACTCTGGATGCCGCCAGGGACGTGCTGAGAAAGTACAACGGGCTCTGGTTTCTTGACGAATCCTACGTCATCTCGCGCCGGCGTGATTGACATAATCCAAAGGTAAACATCGCAAACGAACCGCTATCCAGTGGCGGAACAAGGGGTTTCTTGATGCGCGCGTCCTATCTCTTCACCAGCGAGTCCGTGTCCGAAGGCCATCCGGACAAGGTCTGCGACCGGATCTCCGATGAGATCGTCGATCTGTTCTACCGCGAGGGGCCGAAAGCCGGCATCGACCCGTGGCAAATCCGCGCCGCCTGCGAAACGCTCGCGACCACCAACAAGGTCGTGATCGCCGGCGAGACCCGCGGCCCGAAGTCCGTCACCAACGAGCAGATCGAGGGCGTCGTGCGCGCCGCGATCAAGGACATCGGCTACGAGCAGGAAGGCTTCCACTGGAAGACCGCTGATATCGAGATCCTCCTGCATCCGCAGTCGGCCGACATCGCCCAGGGCGTCGATGCGCTTCAGCCGGGCGAGGTCAAGGAAGAAGGCGCGGGCGACCAGGGCATCATGTTCGGTTACGCCACCAACGAGACTCCCGACTTGATGCCGGCGCCGATCTTCTACGCCCACAAGATCCTGCGCCTCATCTCCGAGGCGCGCCACTCCGGCCGCGAGAAGGTGCTGGGCCCGGATTCCAAGAGCCAGGTCACCGTGCAGTACGAGAACGGCAAGCCGGTCGGCGTGCGCGAGATCGTGGTCTCCCACCAGCATCTGGTGCCGGACCTCACCTCGAACCAGGTGCGCGACATCGTCGAGCCCTATGTGCGCGAGGCGCTGCCGAAGGACTGGATCACGCCGAAGACCATCTGGCACATCAACCCGACCGGCAAGTTCTACATCGGCGGCCCCGACGGCGACTCCGGCCTGACTGGCCGCAAGATCATCGTCGACACCTACGGTGGCGCGGCCCCGCATGGCGGTGGTGCGTTCTCCGGCAAGGATCCGACCAAGGTCGACCGTTCCGCGGCCTACGCCGCGCGCTATGTCGCCAAGAACATCGTTGCCGCCGGTCTCGCCGACCGCTGCACGCTGCAGCTCGCCTACGCCATCGGCGTGGCGCGGCCGCTGTCGATCTACATCGACACCCACGGCACCGGTAAGGTGCCAGAGGATCAGCTCGAGAAGGCGGCGGCGCAGGCGATGGATCTGACGCCCCGCGGCATCCGCAGCCATCTCGACCTCAACCGCCCGATCTACGCGCGCACCTCGGCCTATGGCCATTTCGGCCGCACGCCCGACAACGAGGGCGGCTTCTCCTGGGAGAAGACCGATCTCGTCGAGCCGCTCAAGCGCGCGCTCTAGTTCACTAGCGTCATTCCGGGGCGCCGCAACAGCGGCGAACCCGGAATCTCGATCCTCCGGATTCCGGGTTCGCTCGTTTCGCGAGCGCCCCGGAATGACGAGCCAAACAAACAGGAACCCCCTATGAACGCGAAGCCCGGCTTCACCGATTACATCGTCAAGGACATTTCGCTCGCCGATTTCGGCCGCAAGGAACTCTCGCTGGCCGAGACCGAAATGCCCGGCCTGATGGCCACCCGCGAGGAGTATGGCCCGAAGCAGCCGCTGAAGGGCGCGCGCATCGCCGGCTCGCTGCACATGACGATCCAGACCGGCGTGCTGATCGAGACGCTGGCAGCCCTCGGCGCCGACATTCGCTGGGTCTCCTGCAACATCTATTCGACGCAGGATCACGCTGCCGCCGCGATCGCGGCAGCCGGCATTCCCGTCTTCGCGGTCAAGGGCGAGACGCTGGCCGAATACTGGGACTACACCGCAAAACTGTTCGACTGGCACGGCGGCGGTCACCCGAACATGATCCTCGATGACGGCGGCGACGCCACCATGTACGTCCATCTCGGTCTGCGTGCCGAGAACGGCGACACCGCCTTCCTCGACAAGCCCGGCTCCGAGGAAGAGGAAGTCTTCTTCGCGCTTCTGAAGAAGCAGCTCAAGGAAAAGCCGAAGGGCTACTTCGCCGAGATCGCCAAGAGCATCAAGGGCGTTTCCGAAGAGACCACCACGGGCGTGCATCGTCTCTATGACATGCAGAAGGCCGGCACGCTGCTGTGGCCGGCGATCAACGTCAACGACAGCGTCACCAAGTCGAAGTTCGACAACCTCTATGGCTGCCGTGAATCGCTGGTCGACGGCATCCGCCGCGGCACCGACGTGATGATGTCGGGCAAGGTCGCGATGGTCGCGGGCTTCGGCGACGTCGGCAAGGGCTCGGCCGCCTCGCTGCGCCAGGCCGGCTGCCGCGTCATGGTCTCCGAAGTCGATCCGATCTGCGCGCTCCAGGCCGCGATGGAAGGCTACGAGGTCGTGACGATGGAAGACGCCGCGCCGCGCGCCGACATCTTCGTCACCGCGACCGGCAACAAGGACATCATCACCATCGAGCACATGCGCGCGATGAAGGATCGCGCCATCGTCTGCAACATCGGCCACTTCGACAACGAGATCCAGATCGCGGGTCTGCGTAACCTGAAGTGGACCAACATCAAGCCGCAGGTCGACGAGATCGAATTCCCCGACAAACACCGCATCATCATGCTGTCGGAGGGCCGCCTCGTGAACCTCGGCAACGCGATGGGCCATCCGTCCTTCGTGATGTCGGCGTCCTTCACCAACCAGACGCTGGCGCAGATCGAGCTGTTCGCCAACAACAAGGACGGCAAGTACAAGAAGGAAGTCTACGTGCTGCCGAAGACGCTCGACGAGAAGGTCGCGCGCCTCCACCTCGCCAAGATCGGCGTCAAGCTCACCGAGCTGCGCAAGGACCAAGCCGACTATATCGGCGTGAAGCAGGAAGGTCCGTACAAGAGCGACCACTACCGCTACTGAGAATTTATCAAGCTGCGACACGAAAGCCCCGGAGCGATCCGGGGCTTTTTTTGTCGCCATTCTCTGTGGTACGCTCGGAGGTAGAGCCAAAACAAGCCTGCCACTTTCGAAGCGGGCGGCCGCTTTTCCCAGTTCATTTTCAGAAAGCATWTGGAGGGAATGCGATGTCCAGCGAAGCCAACGTTCAGCTGTTGAAGGAAGCCTATCGCCAGTGGAACGACAGCAGGGGAGCCAGCGTCGACTATTGGTTCGACAAGGTCATCGGCCCGCAGATCAAGTTCGATTCGATTCCGCGGGGAGCCGAGCCGGTGCCTTTTGCCAAGCGCTATGACGACCGTACCGAGCTGCGCGGCTATTTCGACGGCCTGCTGGCCGACTGGAGCATGCAGTACTACACGATGAACGAGTACGTCGCGCAGGGCGATACCGTCGTCGCACTCGGCGAATGCGCGTGGACCAACAAGAAGACCAAAAAGGTCGCGAAGACGCCGAAGGTGGATTTCTGGCGCTTCAAGGACGGCAAGGCAGTCGAATTCCACGAGTATTTCGACACCGCCTGTGTCTACGGCGCGACCATCCCCTGACGGTTGCAATTCGGCGCGGCGCCGCCCATCCTGTGCGGCGGGAGAACGCCATGATCGAAGCCAAAGAACATTTCGACGTCCTGATCGTCGGTGCCGGCCTGTCCGGCATCGGCGCGGGCTATCATCTTCAAAGCAGGTGCCCGGGCAAGAGCTACGTCATCCTGGAGGGCCGCGACTGCATCGGCGGCACCTGGGATTTGTTCCGCTATCCTGGCATCCGTTCCGACAGCGACATGTTCACGCTCGGCTATTCGTTCAAGCCGTGGACCGATCCGAAGGCAATCGCCGACGGGCCGCAGATCCTGAACTATGTGCGCGAGACAGCTAGCGAGAACGGCATCGAGAAGCACGTCCGCTTTCGCCATCGCGTCAAGCGTGCGGCGTGGTCGACGCCGGACGCGCGCTGGACCGTCGAGGCGGAGCGCATGACGGGCGAGGGCGCGACCGAGCTGGTGCGCTTCACCTGCAATTTCCTGTTCATGTGCTCGGGCTATTACAAATACGAAGCGGGCTATACGCCGGAGTTCAAGGGCACGGCGGATTTCGCGGGCCGCATCGTGCATCCGCAGAAATGGACCGAGGACATCGACTATGCGGGCAAGCGCATCGTCGTGATCGGCTCGGGCGCAACCGCGGTGACGCTGGTGCCGGAACTCGCCAAGAAGGCGGCGCAGGTCACCATGCTCCAGCGCTCGCCGACCTATGTTGTGTCGCGCCCGGCGCAGGATCCCCTCGCCAACAAATTGCGCCGCAACCTGCCGGCGCGGCTTGCCTATCATCTGATCCGCTGGCGCAACGTGATGTGGGGAATGTTCTTCTTCCAGCTCAGCCGGCGCAGGCCTGCGAAGGTGAAGGACCTCATCCTCAGGGGTGTGCAGATGGCGCTCGGGCCCGACTACGACGTCGCCACCCATTTCACGCCGCGCTACAATCCCTGGGACCAGCGGCTGTGCCTTGTGCCGGATGGCGACCTGTTCAAGGCGATCCGCGAGCAGCGCGCTTCCGTCGTCACGAGCGAGATCGACAATTTTACCCGCGATGGCATCCGCCTGAAGGACGGCCGAGAGCTTGCGGCCGATATCATCGTCACCGCAACGGGGTTGGTGCTCCAGGTCGTCGGCGGCCTCGAGGTCAGCGTCGACGGCCGCGCCGTCGATTTCGCCAATACGCTGACCTACAAGGGCATGATGTATGCCGACGTGCCGAACATGGCGTCCGCCTTCGGCTACACCAACGCGTCCTGGACGCTGAAATGCGATCTCACCTGCGAATATGTCTGTCGGCTCATCAACTACATGGACCGGCACAATTTCCGCCAGTGCATGCCGCACAATGAGGATCCTGAAATCACCGCGCAGCCCTCGCTCGATTTCACCTCGGGCTACGTGCAGCGCTCGGTCGCGAAGATGCCCAAGCAAGGGTCGAAGCAGCCGTGGCGGCTGTACCAGAACTACGCCCTCGACATCGTCTCCTTGCGCTTCGGCAGGATCGACGACGGCGTGATGCAATATTCCTGATCTTGCTACGTAAATTACCGGGAGAGGCTCGCGATCGCTTGAGACGAATCGCGACTTAGGGTAGATTTGTTGCGTTGCAAGAAAATTATTTCCGGCGATGTCCGGGTTCCACGTTGTTGCCGTCCTCTGGAGAACGCGGAACATGTATGTCCTTGCCCTGGTCACGCAAAAAGGCGGAAGCGGCAAGAGTACGCTGTCCGTTGGACTAGCAGTGGCAGCCATGCAGCGCGGAGAGCGCGTGGCTCTCATCGAGGCGGACGCGCAGGGTACGATCTCGAGATGGAAAGGGCGCCGTGAGAAGCCCTATCCCCGCGTCGATTGCGTTACCGATCCCACCGAAATCGAGCCGGTGATATCCCGCCTCAAGGCCGAGGGGGTCTGGCTCGCAATCATCGACACAGCCGCCACGAACAATGCCTTGGCGACCCGCGCCATTGCCTGTGCCGATCTTTGTCTCATCCCGGCTCGTCCGAGCCCGGCCGATATCGAAGCCGCAATACCTACGCTGATCGCGACCCGCAGGCTCGATCGCCGGTTTGCCTTCATCCTCAATCAGACCCCCACACGGGGAGGCCGGCTGAGCGAAGCTGCCACGTCGCTCAACTCGCTCGGCGTGCTTGCGCTTCCCTGCATTGGGCAGCGCAACGACCACCAGGATGCGCTCGGGGCAGGGCTTGGCGTGACCGAGTTCGCGCCGGAGGGAAAAGCC
>NZ_JBFUES010000085.1:0-13367 GCF_056403875.1 Bradyrhizobium sp. P2_E8 | reverse complement strand
CGTTGATATTGCCACTCTTGTCGACGAGCAGCTCGTTGATGTCGCCGAGCTTCTCGTAGGCCTCGTTGTAGACGTTCAGGCCCAAGAGCTTCGAGGCGCGCCAATATCCCTTGAGCGCGATCTTCGCATCGGCTGGGTGGGTAGCCGCCGGCGCGGCGCGCTCGGCCGGCTGAGTGGATTGCGCGTACGCAGCGCCGCCGATCACAGCAGTGCCAAGCAGAACGACGGCAAGAAAGCTTTTCATCGATTATCTCCTCCAACGTGAGCCAACATCCGTACAGATGCCGGCGCCAACGCCCGGGGCTGCCACTTGTTCCTGAATTGACTCTGCTCAGAACGGTGCTCTCGCGAAGGATTCGATAAGCGCGGCGGCCCCGGCGTGGGCTACCGACGTTCGGTGGTTACAAGCCGGACGGGAATGCGCTTACCGTCGGAGCGGAGGCAAGCTTCCGAGAAATGCGGCCAAACCTGCTTCGAACAGTCTCCCGCTTCCTTCCCGGAATCGCTTGCCGGCTGGACCTGCGGCTGCGGAGGATACGCCTCATCCGCAAGAGCCGCCGTCGCTGCGAGCAGAACGAAAGCTGCCGTCGCGGAAATAATGGTTTTCATGCGTGTCTCCTCGATCGCTAACTCAACGATCGGAGCCCGAAGCCGTTCCGATGGGTCGAGAAGACTGTGCTGCCCCCTTCGCGAATCCTTCGTCTCCTCCAGGCATCTGAACACTCTCAGCTGCGCGACCTCCGCGAGCGACCAACTCGCGATATCGGATCTCGTACTCCCCCGCCATCCGGCTCGCGGCGAAGCGCTCCTCGAACCGGGCGCGGACTGCTCTTCTGTCCAGCCGGCCCAGGTCGTTCACCGCCGCGATCGCCTGCTCCTCGTTCTCGACGATAAAGCCGGTCACGCCGTCTTCCACCACTTCCGGCACCGAGCCCGAGCGGTAGGCGATGACGGGCGTCCCGCACGCCATCGCTTCGATCATGACGAGCCCGAAAGGCTCCGGCCAATTGATCGGAAACAGCAGCGCGGCGGCCCCGGCGAGGAAGAGCTGCTTCCTGACTTCGTCCACCTCGCCAACAAGCCGGACCTCTTCGCCATCGATGTTCGGTTCGAGCTTCTGCTTGAAGTAGGCCGTCTCCGCGCGAGGTATCTTGGCGGCGATCCGCAGCGGCATCCGCGCGGCCCGCGCGATACGTATGGCGGCTTCCGGTCCCTTGTCCGCCGTCAGCCGGCCGAGAAAAGCCAGGTACGAACCATGGTCGTAAAAGGGCCGAAACAGATCCTTGGGCAGGCCGTGCCGAATCGTCGCGATCCAGTTCGCATCCGGAAGCGGCCGACGCTGGTTGTCGGAAATCGAAACAAAGCCCGCGTTCGGAAAGGCCCCGATCACCTTCGATAGACCGGGAAAGTCGAGGCGGCCGTGCATCGTCGTGAGGAAAGGCACCCGGGTCCGGCTGAGCACGGGAAGTGGCAACCAATCGACGTGGGAGTGGATCACGTCGAAGTCGCTCGCGCGCTCGGCAATGGCTTCTATCAGCAACGCACAGGCGGCGTTCGGGTCCGCGCCCCTCCGGCCCAGGCGCAGTGCGCGCGGCCACACCGGGCGCAGCTTTCCTTTCGTCTTCGAATCTCCGCTCGCGAACAGGGTGACGTCGTGTCCGAGGCCGACCAGCTCGTCCACCAACCAGGCGATCACCCGCTCCGTGCCCCCATAAAGCTTTGGAGGAACGCTCTCGGCCAACGGGGCGAGCTGGGCAATCCGCATCGGCTAGGCCCCGAACATGAGCCGCAGGATCGTCACGATACCCGCGGAAACAAGGGATGAAATCGCAAGCAGCGTCCAACTGGGCCTTATGCTCCCGCGAACCACGCGCGCGACGAGCATCTTCATCCCCATCAACACTCGTCTTGGGGAAGCCCGTGCAGGTAGGCTATTCCGTAGCTGGCGAGTGCTTCGGAATCGCTCTCTCGCTCTTCCCCTCTCCTTTGTAGGTGGCGCTCGAGCAGGCAGCGACGGCTGTCCTGTGGATCGACGTCGGAGTGCCTCGCCCGGTACACCGTCCAGGCGGTCTCCGCGGCCCTCTTCAAGGCGACTTCGTCGACCATCTTCACCTCCGGCGACCGCACCAATCGCTGGCAACTCAAGAGAGTTCGGAAAGTTTCTAGTTTTTCCCGGTCGTCGCGGGCTCGGCAGAGTAAAGGCTCAAGAAGGTCGGGGCGCCTTCGCTCTGGCCCGTTCGCGTGYGGCTCGACGGCGCTGCAGGCGTTGGCTTCGGCCGGACCTTCGGCAGGCAAGAAGCGGGGCGCAGGCGCTGCAGCCGACGGCCTACAAGGGGCATCTCGATCCCCGTCCGCGTCTCGGAAGGTTTGGCTTCCATGAGCTCGAGCTCGACACTTTCAAGTGACGCTGCCCTGGCGGCGAGCTCCCATCGCCCCCACGCCCACCGATAGCAACCATCGCCTATTTTTTCCGTTATCGGAGGGGCGCGAGCAACGTGAAAGGAGTTTCGATCAAAAAGATTGCAAGGTCGGCTCTGATGGTCCGCGCTCTTGGTCTGAGTTCGTTCGCGGCGACTTCGACTACGCTTCAAGATCTGAAACATGTCGCGGGTTTGCATGGTAAGCAGAAATGCCGGACGAACGTACCCGCTTACTTGAGGAGGCGTTGCGGCGTTTGGCTGCGTCCATAAATGATCGAGATGCAGCCGCGAAGATCGAGGCGCTGGCTGAGGACTATGAAAGGCGCGCCGCGGCGCTCCGCGTTTCCAAAGAAGCGAACCACCCAAAGGGTTCGAACGAGCCCTGATTGCGACAAGCATCCGACTGTGTTCAGCAAGCCCACACCTCTAACAAGCCTACACCTTTAACGAGCCAGACGTCGGATTGCCTTAGCCGCCCGGCGTGGACCATGCCATCCGAGAAACTTTAGCTCCTTGTTCTCAAGCGCATTCGTCGCTCGAAAGAACTGTTCAAGGTCGTCGCGCGCATGGGACGGCAGCTTGCGAATATCCTTGAGATCCGTTTCGAGCGGCGATCGGTCAGGCACGGCGAACACCCGGTCGTTTCGCTCTTTCTTGCCTTTGCTTTTTTGCTCGACTTCGAGAATGCCGACCGGGCGACAGCGGAGCACGACGCCCGGATAGGTCTGCGCGTCATGCAAGATCAGCACATCAAGCGGATCGCCGTCCTCGGCTTTGGTCGAGGGAATGAAGCCCCAGTCGTAGGGATAGATCAGACCTGCCATCAGCGGCTTCGCCAGAGCAAAAACACCAAGCTTGGGATCGAAATCAAGTTTGCACGAGCTGCCCCGCGGCGTTTCGACGACGGCGAAGATATTATCGTCGTCGGCCCAACTTGGCAATTTCGTCAGATCGGTCATCGCAACAGTCAATCACGCATTTCGCACCGGCAACGGGGACGGGCCCGACGAAGTCGCGTCGGTCAGGCCCCCTGCTGACATCACGCGGCGGTGGACGCTTTCTTGTTCACGCCCTTGCGCAGTGCGACGGTATTGAGCTTGGTATTCGCCGCCTTCTCTTCGTTAAGATTTGTGGTCAAAAAGCGCACGATATCGTCGTGGCCAAGTTCTTCCGCCCAGGCAAGCAGCGTACCKTAACGGCATATCTCGTAATGCTCGACGGCCTGCGCGTTCGCGACGATCGCCGCGTCAAGCACCGTCTTATCTTCGATCTCGCCAGCCGTCTCATTCGCTTCCTTGATCAGACCATCGATAGCGGGACATTGCGTGCCGCTCGGCCCCTTGCCTAGCTTCTCAAAAGCCTTTTCGAGACGCTCGATCTGCTTGTTGGTTTCTTCCAAATGGTTCTTGAGGCCAGCTACCAGATCGCGGTTGGTGGCCTTCTCGATCATTTTCGGGAGCGCCTTTATGATCTGCTGCTCGGCGTAATAAATGTCCTGCAAGCCGTGTAGCAGCAGGTCATCCATTGTCTTGATGTCTTTCGTGAAGAATCCCATGGCTTCGCTCCTCGTTCTTAAAGCATGGGAACGCGCGCTTGCGAACCTTGTTCCTCCGCGGGTCCGCCCAAGGACCACCCCTCGCGTCTTCGGGATTGACGAATCTCGCTGCACGGGAACGGGGTTGCGGCGGCCGGCCGCGTGGCAAGAAGGAACTCTAGCATCAAGCCGGTGTTTTGCTTTTTTGCGGAGTCTTGCATGGTCAGCACCTCGCTATGGATGGATACCGAGATATTGCCGGAGGCGAGTACGCTCAAAGGTGATGTGCATTGCGATGTAGCTGTTGTCGGCTCGGGGATTGCCGGCCTGTCGACCGCCTACGAGCTCTCCAAGCTTGATCGGTCGGTGATTGTCATCGACCGTAAGGGCATCGCGAGCGGCATGACGGCGCGCACCTCGGCGCATCTTGCGCCGCTTTGCGATGATTTGATGAGTGAATTCAGGAAGCTGCGTGGCCCGGAAATCGCAAAGCTGTTCTACGAAAGTCAGGCGGCGGCCGTCGACCGTATCGAGGAAATTCAGGCGAGCGAAACCATCGCCTGTGACTTTCGGCGTCTCGATGGGTATCTCTTTCAGGGCCACGGCATGCCGGCCGATGTGCTCGATGAGGAGCTGGAAGCGGTGCGCGAAGTCGGTGCGCCCGTCCATCGGCTGGTCGGCGTTCCACTCAAGGGATGTGAGAACCGTCATGTGCTTCGCTATCCGCGCCAGGCGACCTTCCACCCGCTCAAATATCTCGCCGGCGTAGCCGCAGTTTGCCAGACCCACGGCGTCCGCTTCTTCGCTAACAGTCCGGTCGAAGAGGTTGCGCAAGGGGATGGCGCGGTTACGCTGCGAACCGCACAAGGACAGATCACGGCCGGTAACGCCGTGATCGCGACCAACGCCTCAATTGCCGACCGCTATCAACTGCATTCCAAAGTCGCTCCCTACCGCACCTACGTGCTTGCTTTCGCGATCGCACGGAGCGAATTCCCCGACGCGCTTTATTGGGATACCGAGGATCCCTATCACTATGTGCGGCTGCAACCAGGTTCCGACGAGCATGACGTCGTCCTTATCGGCGGCGAAGACCACAAGAGCGGCGAAGCAAATGACGCCGAGAAGCGCTTTGCCAAATTGGAGAGCTGGGCGCGCGAATTGATCCCTGCCCTTGGCAGGATCACACACCGCTGGTCCGGCCAGGTTCTCGACACCATTGACTATGCCGGCTTCATCGGCTGCGAGCCTGGCAGCGAACGCATCTACCTCGCGATGGGGGATTCGGGTCAGGGGCTGACCCATGGCGTGATGGGCGCGATGCTGAACACGTCCCTCATTCTCGGCGAGCACAACCCCTGGAGTGCCGTATATGCGCCTGGCCGCACACCACTTGCGGCCGCCAGGAATTTCCTGCGCGAGAACCTGACCATCCTACAAAACCTTGCCGAGTATGTGGCACCGGGTGAAATTGCCTCCCTTGAGAAGATTGAGCCGGGTGGGGGCGCCATCCTACGGCGGGGCTTCGAAAAGATTGCCGCCTACAGGGACATGGCCGGCGAACTGCACCTTCATTCGGCAAGCTGCACGCATATTGGTTGTCATCTGCACTGGAACAGCTTCGAGACCTGCTGGGACTGTCCATGCCACGGCTCGATCTTTGCGCCAAACGGACAACCGATCAATGCGCCAGCCGTGGCTGCCTTGCGACCCGTGAAAGTCTAGCGAAACTGGTTCCATGCTCAGGAGAGTTTCATCTTCAAGGACGAAGACATCGAGCAAGATGATTTGCGCAGCTCCCGCACACCTTGGGCAGCCCTGCCTCCGCCACCAATGGAGGCTATCGCCGACAGCTTTCGTTGCCAGGCTCTGGTCATCGGCGCCGGCATAACCGGCGCTCTGGTGGCCGAACGCCTGACACGACAAGGCTATCAGGTGGTCATCATCGATCGCGAGCTTCCCAGCCTCGGCAGTACAGTTGCGAGCACCGCGATGCTGCTCTGGGAGACCGACCGTCCTCTCTTTGAACTCGCGCAGCTCTATAACTTCGAGAAAGCCGTCCGCTGCTATCGGGCCAGCCACCATGCCGCGCAGGGCCTTTTGTCCCTGGTCGCACGTCACGGAATTGCGTGCCAGATGCGGCCACGCCTTTCTCTCTATCTGGCCGTCGATGACAGCCCGAAGGTTGTTCGGGATGAATATGCGCTGAGGAGCCGCGCTGATCTGCCGACACTGTTTCTCGATCATGCCGAGCTGCTCAACCGGTTTGGAATCGCGCGGGCGGGCGCCCTTTTGTCAAGGGACGCAGCCGACGCCGATCCGGTACAGCTCACACGTGGCCTGCTTGAGGTCTCTCTTCAGCGCGGCGCCCGCCTCCTGAAGGCCAACGCGGTTACGTACGACAGCGCGGCGTCAACTGTGACCGTCGGCCTGGAAAACGGGCTTTCGATCGAAGCGCACCACGTGGTGCTCGCGACCGGCTATGTGATGCCGGGTATCGTAGGCTCCACATCGCACCAGCCGGCCTCCAGCTGGGCAATCGCGACCCGACGGCAGCCGAACGCTCTGTGGCCCGAGCAAGCGCTGATCTGGGAAGCGACCCGCAATTATCACTATGCGCGCACTACGCCGGATGGCCGCGCCATCTTTGGCGGCGAGGACGATGATGCAATCATCGATCCTGAAGCTCGCGCTGCCGCGACGCCGGCAAAGGTAAAAGCGCTCAAGGAGCGCTTGAATGCGCTTTGGCCCCGCGCATCCACCGAGCTGGCCTTCAACTGGTCCGGCGCGTTCGATACCACCCGTGACGGGTTGCCGCTAATTGGCGCTGTGCCCGGCTACAGGAATATCCTTGCCGCTTTCGGCTATGGCGGCAACGGGATTACCTTTAGCTTCCTCGCGGCGGAACTGCTGTGCACGCTGCTTTCAGGAGGCTCTTCGCCCCTGCTCGACGTTCTTGCGCTCGACCGCGATCTCCCCAGCTAACGACGCGCTATCAGATAGCCAAGCATGAAGGCGACGAGGAGCGACGGCAGTGGGGTCTCCCGGACCACATCGCGCAGAAAGGCGAGCGCTAGTCCGAAAAGTTGAAAAACGCGGTCAAGACGCCGATGATAGTTCGGACATCGACCTGCTCTGCTATTGCGAGTGCATCATCGACCTCAATTCCCCGGTACCGGACGGTGCTCTCGATTTTGGTGTGCCCCGGCGTGGGAGCACGACGGACCTGTTTTCGTTTGAAGCCTTTGAACGAGCTGGCCATTGGGCTTGCGATGATCGGAGGCGAGTTTCGCCAGGAATTTCTTGCCCTCCACGATGCGGTGACCGCTCTCGACGTGACGCCCCGCCTTGCGCGAGCTGCTCGTCCAAGGTCATTGGATGGCACCATCCCCCCTTGAAAGGCGTCCCGGAGCATCTAGATAACATCCCTATACCATCCAGTGGGATGGCAGATGGATGGATGGTTCTCTATGGCCGCTAATGTGCACGAGCTGCGATCCAAGTCCCCCGACACCGAGAAGATCACGATCAACCTTGGCTACGTCGACCTCGGTCATGTCGATCTTATGGTGCAGGAAGGGTTCTATTCGAACCGGACCGATTTCATCCGGACAGCAATCCGGAACCAGCTCGAGCGACACGTAGAGGTCGTCAGACAGTCCACGGCCCGGAAGAACCTGGACCTCGGCCTGCGCAACTACACTCGCGAGGATCTCGAAGCGGCGCGGCGCGCCGGCGAGATGCTGCAGATCAATGTTTTGGGCTTAGCCACCATCGCCCAGGACGTCACTCCCGAGTTGGCTCGCGCCACAATCGCGTCGGTCTCGGTGCTGGGGGCCCTTCACGCCACTCCCGCGGTCAAGGCCGCTCTCGCCGACAGAACGAGGTGAACGATGCTGAATCAAGACATAGTCCGCGAAGCAACCCGCCTCACGCGTGCCGGCCAACTGGTCGAGGCCACCGCGCTGCTGCAGCGCATGCTCCAGGGCGGTAGCGCTCCAACGCCGGAGTCGCGCAGCGCCTCTCAGGCTCGGCTCCCGCGGCTCGATCCGCTTACCATCGACGCCACGGCCAACGTCGTCGAGGAGCGGGAAGCTCCGCAGATTGCGCCGATCCGCTCTGCACAGGGACGCAGACGCTCCCTACCGCTCGACGGCATGCGGGATTTTTCCGGGCTCGGCCTGCGAAGTCCGATCACGCGCGCTCCTCTGTCCCCATCGGACATCGTGCCCGAGGGCACACGGTTTATCGCCGGTACCTTCAGTAACGCCGCAGGAAGCCGGACCTACAAGCTGTTCATCCCAAGCCGCTGTCAGGGACAACGGCTTCCCCTGATCGTCATGCTTCACGGCTGCACCCAGTCGCCGGACGATTTCGCGGCCGGCACCCGAATGAACTTCCTGGCAGAAGAGCAGAATTGCTTCGTGGTCTATCCTGAGCAGCCGAGCGGAGCCAACCAGTCGAAGTGCTGGAACTGGTTTCGCACGGGCGACCAGCGCCGCGGCGGGGGCGAGCCCTCGATGATCGCCGGCATTACCCGCCAGATCATGCGCGACCATGTGATCGATCCGAAGCGCGTATACGTCGCRGGTCTGTCGGCCGGCGGGGCCGCTGCCGCCATCATGGGCGCAACGTATAGCGACCTGTACGCGGCCRTCGGTATTCATTCAGGCCTCGCGTGTGGAGCCGCGAGCGATCTTCCCTCCGCGTTCGCAGCCATGCGGCAGGGAGGCGGCTCCAAGGCAGTTGCGGACGGCAAAACTTCYGTACCGACCATCGTTTTCCATGGCGATCGCGACACTACGGTGCATCCGAAGAATGGCGATCAGATTATCGAGCAGTCCGCCAGGGCAACGAGKCCGACGACGAAGGTACTTCGCGGACGCGTACCCCACGGCCATGCCTATACTCGCACCATCCTGATCGACGGGGCCGGTCGGGCGATTTCCGAACACTGGAACATCGATGGCGCCGGACACGCGTGGTCAGGCGGCAGCCCCGCCGGGTCCTACACTGATCCGCAAGGGCCGGATGCGACGAGGGAAATGCTGCGCTTCTTCCTCGAGCATTCGCTCGGTGGGTARTCTGGCTTCACTGGGCGCTCAGGTTGTCCTCGAGCACATCGCCGAGTTTCCTGATCAGCTTGGCGTCGCCGAAGCCGGCCTCTATCCGCCAGCGCGGGGCGCGACGGGCGAGAAACAGGTCGCWTAGATCACCGGGCGTTTGSGATCATCCTCTCGGCAACGTTCGGCCCGTTGAACATAGGTCAGGAAGATCGCCAGTTAGACGTTCGTTGGTTGGAGTTGCTACCTAAAATCATCGGCGGCATCGCAGAACGTGCAATGATCTCAGTTCATGCGGGACTCCARYAACGCACGGTTTGGAACGCCACGTCACAAAGCCTGTTGTCCTYTCAGAAATGACCGTTGTGGTCGCCYCCCCATTTCTTGGAGCGTCAGATGAGCAAACGCAAACCGGCGACAGCGCCAAAGCGCGCCCGCAATCCGAAAATGGCCGCGCGGGCCCAACGGAACAAGCAGGCCATTGTTAGAAGCCCGCCTGAGCTTCATGATGATCCTAAMYACGAGGTTCCTATCATTGAGCCTCGGGTGGATGCCTTACCAGATGACCTCAGTCAGAGCATGACCGATAGCGATCCAACGAAAGGCTTTGCTTTGGCGACGGCAAACATGCAGGCGTATCAAGCGAAGCTTCTTGAGATAGCCGGGGCCAACGCGCAATTTGCTTTTGAATTCGGCCTGAGACTTGCGACGATCAGGTCACCAACTGAATTTTTCGGCGTCATTACGGAGTTTACAAGCAGACGGGTCGATATGTTCGGGCAGCAATCGAACGAACTGGCGGCATATCCGTACTGGCGCATCAAGCCGCCCCGAGAGCTCACGGCTCTGCCGGAACGATAACTGCAAACCTGCTGCGGCAAAGGATGGACGCAAATGCGGATCACGCACGCGCCGATTGCTTGCTTTCGGCTGGGGAGCGCCGCTCACAACGAGGGAGCGGAATGTAGCGGGCTCGGCGCCGCTGATCCGAGGTAATACCCGCCATCGCGAACATAGCACAACCGAATCTGTGCTGCTGATCTTTTGGCCGGACTCGTCGTTCTGATCCTCGGCAACATCGCGTTTCGTGTGGCAGCGGAGCGAAATCATCCGCCGATCGGCGTCTTTACCGAGTGCGAATGGGGCAATGCCGCCGCGCCTTGCGTGGTCCGGAGCGGCACATGATCGAAATCTCGTCCTAAGCAGTTTGATCGACCGCCTAGCCCACAACATCGCGTCGTTTGCTTCGATCGGCCAGGAGTGCGCTACAGCGACCGTCCGTGCACGCGCATCTTGGACGGCCACAACGCAAGCTTCCTCACGCTGTTCGCGCCGCGTGCGGTGCGGCCCGCTCAATTCCTCGACGTCGGTTTCCAGCCATAGGACTGGCGCGGAATTTGGCCAGTGACGTCGATGTCCTTCTCGTCAGAGAGGCGCCACGCCGCCACTCCAAAGCAGACGGTCAAAACTACCGCGGTAACTAGCAGAAGCGTCGACAGAAACTGGCTCACTCCTACACCCCTGAACGTGGCGCGTGGCTGAGCGACCATGAACTGTCGATTCGGAAAATACAGACGCGCTGACCTAACGGCAGAATGTCCCTAAGCTTCTGCGAGGGAGAGCGCATGTTGCTCGTGAGTTGTACCGTTATCCGCTCCAAGCAATGCGGCCCTCTGCGGTAATTCGGTAATAGGCGAGCCATTGACGAGGCCGTTGTATTGGATGTGAAGAGCGAGCAGGCCAGGTTTTGATATTGAAGGAAAGATTTGGCGCCGCATTCGCTCGATGTGCACGCCAACGGGATTTTAGTTCCCAACAACTTAATGAAAATGAAGAATCTCCATCCCGCCTTTGACCCCCGGTGTGGCAAGCCAGCTACAGCAACGTACGCGGGACCGACGTACCGTTGATCGGCAGGTGGGCAAACACGCCGATTCAATGAACTCGTTATCTCTGGGGAGACTGGAATGAAGAAACTTATCGCGGCCGCGGCCGGAACATTAGCTCTGGGTCTGGCGGCTCCCGCCAGTGCGGCGGATTTCGCTGCACGTCCCTATACCAAGGCTCCGCCGCCGATGGTCGCCGCCATCTACGACTGGAGCGGCTTCTACATCGGCATCAACGGCGGCTGGGGTACGAGCCGCAATTGCTGGGACTTCGTCACGCCGGTCGTCGGCACGCTGGTTGACGACGGCTGTCATGACTCATCGGGCGGCACGATCGGTGGTCAGGTCGGCTACCGCTGGCAGTCCAGCAATTGGGTGTTTGGCGTGGAAGGCCAAGGCAACTGGGCTGACTTCAGCGGAAACAACATCAGCCCGACTGCTCCAGGTCAGCAGAACCGTACGCGGATCGATGCGTTCGGCCTGATTACCGGCCAGATCGGCTACTCCTGGAATAACGTTTTGTTCTACGTGAAGGGTGGTGCCGCCGTAGTCGACGACAAATACGACCTCATCGTCGCGCCAGGATTCGTGGGTGCAGGCACTGTCTTCGGTTCGGCCCGCGACACCCGCTGGGGTGGAACGGTCGGCGCGGGTGTCGAATTTGGCTTCGCCCCGAACTGGTCGGTGGGCGTCGAGTACAATCACATCTTCCTTGGCGATCGTAACGTCGACTTCAACTTCGCCGGCGCGTTCGTTCAGACCGAACGCGTCAGCCAGGACGTCGATATGGCCCTCGTCCGCGTGAACTACCGTTGGGGTGGCCCGTCGATCGCCAGGTACTGATAAGCTTCATCAATATCAATAAAAGTAAAGGCCGGCTCTTTGAGCTGGCCTTCTGCTTTGGGAGGCTCGAAATGAGGAACACCTACAGGCCAGTCATCCCTTCTCAGCTCGCCGCTGTTAAGCCAGCATTCGCCTCGGCTAAGCCTGCTTTGCTTATGCATCGTGGGAGTTGCCGTTGTTGTAGCCCCTTGGAGCTTATCGCTTATCCCATACTGGAAACTATCGGGTGCAGTTTGACCGAGGAGCATCAAAGCTTCACCTGCGGAGATAGTTGGGTCAGTCACTTCATCTCGCCCCTTCTCAACCTGCCAATGCTGTTCTCCAACGCGCGAGAGTTTACCTTCGGGGCCCGAGCGTCGTTCGGTCGAGGATTCACGATCTACTTGTTCGACGCGATCTTCATTCTCGCGCTGGCATATCCTCTACTGATACTCTTTTCGCGGAAAGGCGGTCGGCATCTGGTCCACCCCCCGAAAGCAGACAGACAGCGATCGTTCCCCGACATCACACGATGTCCGGTCTCCCGCAGACAGCCGACATGGTGACGGCACCTGCTCGGGGCCATGGGTGGAAAGCATCGACACTGGCCCAGACAACCAGCGCAGATGAAGCTCTCTCGAGTGCACGAACTTTGTCGAATTGTTCATGCTCGATTTGGGACGGGGCTAGTCGAGGGCTAAGCGTTCGGCCAGCCCTCGGTACGCTCGCCATTCAAAGTATTATTCCCGGGCTTCTAGCAGTCCGCCGCCTTTTTCTGGGACGGTGCCGGCTCGGCCGCGCCAGCCGTTGCCTTCTTTGATTGTTCAGTGGGCGCGGGGCGTGTCTGCTCGATCGTGCCTGCCGTCCTATCCGGTGACTGCGCGGAGGGTGCGGGTTGGGTCGCCGTTGATTGCTCGGCAGCGGTAGGCTGGCTCTGCATCTGGCGCTGCGCGTCTTCCGACGATGTTGCGGTATGCTCCGTGACTTTGCTCATCGAAGATGTCGGCGGATGTTCCTTGGAATCAGTTGCCGTGGATCCGGTGGTTTGTCCGGTATAGCCCGGGACGCTCCCTGATCCTGCATCGCGACTTGCCGTGTTGCAGGGGCCGGCAAGCACCGAGCTGGTGCTGAAGGCGAGCACCGCGCCCAAGATCATAAGCCTGGTAGTGGTCATAGCCCTCTCCATCGTTGAATCTGAACGATAGAACAAAAGTATGGGGCCTTCTGTTCCTGACGCTGTGAGAGCGCGCCAACATTGGACGAGTGACTGAGTTCCCCTGCTCAAGATCGTACCGCGCGTCATCGCGCAGAAGCGGTACGACAGCTTTACCGCCCCTTTGGCTTCGAGGCCCCGAGCGATTTGAGCTGGCGTAGGTCGTTCGGCGCCTCCGCGAGCAGCCAGTCGCGAAAGGTGTCAATCTTTGGCAGCGACGCGGACGCTTTAGGGCGACTATCCAATAGCTCTTGGACAGCGGCAACGACTCCAGGACAGGCAACACCAGCCGACCGTTGATCAGATCCCAAGCCGCCAGTGTCGTGCGAGCAAGAGCGATACCCTGCCCGTTGATCGCGGCATCGATAACCATGCTCGCACGATTGAGCACGGGACCGTGTGTGACATCGGCGTCGTCGATGCCAACGC
>NZ_JBFUES010000084.1:0-13451 GCF_056403875.1 Bradyrhizobium sp. P2_E8 | reverse complement strand
CTCTACTGCACGGCGCTGTTCTTCGACGGGGCTCGTGGGCTCGTCGGCAAGCACCGCAAGCTGATGCCGACCGCGGGCGAGCGGCTGATCTGGGGCTTCGGCGACGGTTCGACCATGCCGGTGTTCGAGACCTCGCTCGGCAATATCGGCGCGGTGATCTGCTGGGAGAACTACATGCCGATGCTGCGCATGCACATGTACAGTCAGGGCATCAGCATCTACTGCGCTCCAACCGCGGATGATCGCGATACCTGGCTTCCGACCATGCAGCATATCGCCTTGGAGGGGCGGTGTTTCGTCTTGACGGCCTGTCAGCATCTCAAGCGCGGCGCCTTCCCGGCGGGCTACGAGTGCGTGCTGGGGGCCGATCCCGAGACCGTGCTCATGCGCGGCGGCAGCGCCATCGTCAATCCGCTTGGCAAGGTGCTGGCGGGGCCATGCTTCGAGGGTGAGACCATCCTGTATGCCGACATTGCGCTCGATGAGGTGACGCGCGGCAAGTTTGATTTCGACGCGGCGGGGCATTATTCCCGTCCGGACGTTTTCCAGCTCGTCGTCGACGATCGACCGAAGCGGGCGGTATCAACCGTCAGCGCCGATCGCGCACGCAATTGAGGGACCGATGCTCTTCGACATGGGCCAGCTTCCGGCGGATATCCGCTACAAGATTCTCACCGCGACCGTTACGCCGCGCCCCATCGCGTGGGTGACGACCCGCTCCCGGGACGGCGCCGCCAATGCCGCGCCCTTCAGCTTTTTCAACGTCCTCGGGCATGAACCGCCGACGGTCGTGCTCGGCCTGCTGCGCCATCCGAACAAGGGTTTGAAAGACACGGCGCAGAATATCGTCGAGACGCGTGAGTTCGTCGCTCACCTGGTGTCGCACCAGATGGCTGAATCCATGAACGCGACGGCCGTCGATGCTCCGGCCGGCGTCGACGAGATGGAGATTGCGGGGCTTCAAACACTGCCTTCGCAGATGGTCGCACCTCCGCTCATCAAGGGGTGCCCGGTGGCGTTCGAATGTCGCTCCCTCTCGGTTCAGGAGACCGGGCCCCGGCAGATCGCGGTGATCGGCGAGATCGTCTGCGCTCATGTGGCGGAGCAGTTCGTGATCGATGCACAGCGAGGCTATGTCGATACGGTCGGCCTCGACCTCATCGCCCGCATGCACGGGTCGGGCTGGTATGCGCGGCCTCGCGATCTCTTCCAGCTGGTGCGGCCGGCGCCGATCGAGTAGGGCGGCCGGCGCCGGGGCCTCCGGGTCGCCCCATGCGGCCGATTGACATCCAATTATTACATGTCTAAAAATATGCAAATTCATATAATTCGTGAGATGCCTGAATGGACGCGCATCCGCTCAAGCTCAAGGTCAGGTCGTATGCCGCGGAGACGCCGTTCATACGGAGCCTTGTGCTTGGCGTGGAGGACGGCCCCGTGCCGCGATGGCAGGCAGGCGCCCATGTCCGCGTGGCGCTCCCGAACGGAGGCGACCGGCCGTACTCGCTGATGGCCTTGCCGGGCCTCCCTGAGGGTGCGCTGGCCCTCGGGGTGCTGCGCGAGGAGGCCTCGACCGGCGGTTCGCAGTTCATGCATGCGCTGAAGATCGGCGATGTCGTGAAGGCGAGCGCGCCGGTGAACAATTTTCATCTGCACGAGGGGCCAGCGCCCGCGCTGTTGTTTGCCGGCGGCATCGGTGTCACGCCGATCCTGTCGATGGCGGCAGAGCTCACCGCACGCGCAAGTCCGTTTCGCCTGCATTACGCGGGCCGCACGCAAGGACTTTTGGCGTTCCTGCCGCATCTGCGGGACATTTGCGCCAAGGGCCTGTCCGTTCACTACGACAGCGACGAGTCCCGTCTGGATATTGCTGCGGCGCTCAGGGAAGCGGCCGCAAACTCCCACATCTACGTCTGCGGTCCTGCGGGGATGATCGACGCGGTGAAGGCGGCCGCGCTTGCCGGGGGCGTCCCGGCGGACCGCATCCACTATGAACTCTTCAAGGCGGAGCAGCCGTCTTCACCCGACCTGCCGTTTGAGGTCGAGATCAGATCGACCGGACAGGTCGTCGGCGTCGCGGCCGGCCAGACCATCATCCAGGCGCTGGAGGCGGCGGGCCTCGACGTGCTCTATGACTGCCAGCGCGGCGATTGCGGCATCTGCCAGTGCGGCGTGGTCGAAGGGGTGCCCGACCATCGCGACGTCATCCTCAGCGACGACGAGAAGGCCTCCAACAAGGTCATGCAGATCTGCGTGTCGCGCGCGAAGTCGGAACGTCTGGTACTGGATTTGTGAGGGAGGCGAGGGACGCCATGGCGAAATACGGAAGGGATGCCCACGCGATTGCGGCGCTGGTGCGCGAGGCCGAGGTTCATCGCGACGTCTATGTCGACCCCGAGATCTTCGAGCTCGAGATGGAGCATCTGTTCCCGAACAGCTGGGTCTATGTCGGGCATGCCAGCCAGTTGGCGAAGCCCGGCGATTTCATCACCGCCAATATCGGCCGGCAGCCGGTGCTGGCAAGCCGCCATACCGATGGCTCCATCCACGTGTTCTACAATCGTTGCCCGCACAAGGGCACGAAGCTCGCCTCCGAGCCCTGCGGCAACACCGGAAAGTTCTTCCGCTGTCCCTATCACGCCTGGTCTTTCAAGACTGACGGCTCGCTGCTCGCGATCCCCCTGAAGAAAGGCTATGAGGGCACCGGCTTCGGCGACACTCAGGCGAATGAAGGGCTGTCCAGGGTCAAGAACGTCGTCATCCATCGCGACTTCATCTTCGCTCGGCTGAGCGACAGCGGCGTGTCCTTCGAGGACTATTTCGGCGAGAGCCTTTCGACCATCGACAACATGGTCGACCGCTCGCCGGAAGGGAAGCTCGCCGTCATGGCGACGCCGATCCGCTACATGCACACCTGCAACTGGAAGATGCTGGTCGAGAACCAGACCGACACCTGCCATCCGATGGTCGCGCATGAGAGCTCGGCCGGCACCGCGGTGAAAGTCTGGAAGCGGGAACAGGGCGATTCCACGGAAACGCCGATGGCGGTGCAGCTCTACGGTCCCTTCATGAGCCCGTACGAGTTCTACGAGCAGAGCGGCATCAGGATCTGGCCGAACGGCCACGGCCATACCGGCGTCGCCAACTCCATCCATTCGAACTACTCGGATATCCCGGGCTATCTCGACCAGATGGTTGCGGCCTATGGCGAGAAGCGGGCGCACGAGATCCTCGGCGAGGTCAGGCACAACACCGTCTATTTCCCCAACATCATGGTCAAGGGCGCCGTCCAGATCCTGCGCAACTTCATCCCGATCGCGGTCGACAAGACGCTGGTCGAGAGCTGGGTCTATCGCCTGGTCGGTGCGCCCGACAAGCTCTACGAGCGGGCGCTGATGTACAACCGCTTCATCAACGCGCCGACCTCGATCGTCGGACACGATGATCTCGAAATGTATGAGCGGGCGCAGGAGGGGCTGAAGTCCAACGGCAATCAATGGGTCAATCTGCGGCGCCTCTACGAGAGCGATGAAGAGCATGACGTCACGGCGGTGATCAACGGCACCTCCGAGCGCCAGATGCGCAACCAGTTCCACGCCTGGGCGAAATTCATGACCATGGACATGGACAAGCGCGTCGAGGCCGCGGAATGATCACCGAGAAGACGATTACCGACTTCATCTATCGCGAGGCCGATCTGCTTGATACGATGCAATGGCAGGCCTGGCTCGATCTGTTTCACCCCGAAGGGCGCTACTGGATGCCGCTGGAATGGCAGCAGCAGGATCCGGTGCTCCAGCCGTCGCTGATGTACGAGGACCTGCTGCTCCTGAAGGTGCGGGTCGAGCGTCTCGCCGGCGAGCGCACCTTCAGCCAGAAGCCGAAGAGCCGTTGCCACCATCTGCTGCAGGCGCCGCAGATCGTGGCGTGCGACACGGCTGCCGGCGTGTTCAAGGCGCGGACGTCCTACATCTACACCGAGACGCGCGGTGACATGCTGGAGCGCTATTCGGGATGGGCCTCGCACGATCTCGTTCAGGTCGGCGATGCCCTGAAGATCAAGCTCAAACGCGTCGATCTCGTCAATTTCGACGCGCCGTTCCGCAACATCCAGCTCTTCATGTGAGACGAATTTGACCGCTGCGACCACAGTCTACGCCCGCTTTCGCGAGACCGCCCTTCGCCGCGGCGAGGCGGGCTTCCTCAACGTGCTGCCGGAGACGGCTGGCATCTACGGCATCGCGGCGGAGGAGATCTCCTATCGCGCCATGCTCGATCGGGTGGAGCGCTGGCGAGCGGCGTTTGCCAGCTGCGGCTATAGCGAAGGCCACCGGGTCGGGCTGCTGCTTCAGAACAGGCCGGTGTTCGTCGAGCTGTGGTTCGCGCTCAACGCGCTCGGCGTCTCCGTGGTGCCGATCAATCCGGATCTGCGGTTGAGCGAGCTCGAATACATCATCGCGCATTCCGAGATGAACGCGGCGTTCGTCCTTGCCGAGCGGCGCGACGAGGTGGAGACGGCGGCGCGCCAGGCCGGCCGGCCGATCCCCGTCGTGACCAGCGAGGACGAGGTACCCGCGCCATTCGGCGGMTTGCGGCAGGCGAGCACAAGTGACGGCTCGACCGAATGCGCGCTGCTCTATACGTCGGGGACGACGGGGCAGCCCAAGGGCTGCGTGCTCACCAACACCTATTTCCTGCATTCCGGCAACTGGTATCGCGACGTCGGCGGGCTGATCGCTCTCAAGCCGGATGGCGAGCGCATGATCACGCCGCTGCCGCTGTTCCACATGAACGCGATGGCGGTGTCGCTGATGGCGATGCTGTCGGTCGGCGGCAGCCTGACCATGCTCGATCGCTTCCATCCGCGTACCTGGTGGGCTTCCGTGCGTGACAGCCGCGCCACCTGCCTGCATTATCTCGGCGTCATGCCCTCGATGCTGATGAGCGCGCCGCCGTCCGGGCAGGACCGCGCGCACACCGTTCGCTTCGGCTTCGGCGCGGGCGTCGACAAGCTCCTGCACGCGCCGTTCGAGCAACGCTTCGGCTTTCCGCTGCTGGAGGCCTGGGCGATGACTGAGACGGGCAGCGGCGGCGTCATCGCCGCCAATGTCGAGCCGCGCAAGATCGGCACCAGCTGCTTCGGACGACCCGCACCCGAGGTCGACGTTCGTATCGTCGACGACAGCGGCAATGACGCCCCAAGCGGGACGCCGGGCGAGCTACTGGTGCGGCGGGCAGGCGCCGACCCGCGCTACGGCTTTTTCCGCGAGTATCTGAAGAACCCGCAAGCCACCGCCGAGGCATGGGACGGCGGCTGGCTGCACACCGGCGATATCGTGTCGCGCGATGCGGACGGCGATCTACATTTCGTCGACCGCAAGAAGAACGTGATCCGCCGTTCCGGCGAGAACATTGCCGCGGTCGAGGTCGAGTCCGTCCTCAACCGCCATCCCGCGATCCGCCAGGCCGCGGTTGCGGCGACGCCCGATCAGGTGCGCGGCGACGAGGTTGCGGCGGTCATCATCGCTGAGGAGGCCGGCGCCGGCCGCGCGCTCGCCGAAGACATCGTCCGCTGGAGCCTGGAGCAGATGGCCTATTATAAGGCGCCGGGCTGGATCTGCTTCGTCGACAGCCTGCCGCTGACCGCAACCGAGAAGATCCAGCGCGGCGGGCTGAAGGATTTTGTCGCAAGGCTGATGCGCGATGGCGCGTTCTTCGATCTGCGCGACCTCAAGAAGCGGCAGGTTTGATCATGGGCGAGATCCGCACGACACTCATCACCGGCGGCAATTCCGGGATCGGCGAGGCGCTGGCGAGAAAGCTGGTCGAGCGCGGGCAGCGCGTGGTCTCGGTCGGGCTGGAGAAGCCGGATTGGACCCATGATCTGCTCGCGGCCTATCGCGCTGATCTCTCCAATATCGAGGAGACGCGCGCGATCGCGCAGGAGATTGGCCGGAATCACGCCGTCGATTGCCTCGTGCACAATGCGGGAATCATCCTGCCGAACCTGCTGCCCGATGCGAAGCCGGAAGACATTCTGATGCTGGCGCAGTTGCACCTGGGCGCGCCGATGCTGCTGACCCAGGCGGCGCTGGAGGGGATGCGGTCGCGCCGCTTCGGGCGCATCGTGTTCGTCAGCTCGCGCGCCGCGATGGGCGCGGTGACGCGCTCGGCCTATTCGGCCACCAAGGCCGGCGTGCACGGCATGGCGCGGACCTGGGCGCTGGAGCTTGCCGCGAGCGGCATCACCGTGAACGTGGTCGCGCCGGGGCCGATCCTGACCGACAATTTCTGGGGCGTCATTCCCAAGGGCTCCGAGCAGCAGGAGCGGATGGCGCGCAACGTCCCGGTCGGGCGGCTCGGCTCGCGCGAGGATGTCGCGCACGCGATCAGTTTCTTCCTCGACGAGCGCTCGGACTTCGTCACCGGCCAGGTGCTCTATGTCTGTGGCGGCACCAGCCTCGTCGGCCTCGGTCCGTAACTCGTCAGATCTGGTTCTGCCGGATGTTCTCGACCATCCTGGCCAGCACGCGCGCGCAGACCTCGATGTCATCAGGATCGATGCCTTCGATCAGCTTGTCGTAGTTGTCCGCCATGACCGGCCAGATCTTGCGCAGCAGTGCCTCGCCGTCCGGCGTCAAACCCACGACGCGGCGGCGCTGGTCTTCCTCCGCGATCTCGCGCTTGACGAGCCCGGACGACACCATGGACTCGACCATGCGGCTCGCCGTCGACTGCTCGGTCACCGCGAGCACGGCGATCTCGTTGACGGTGAGGGTCTTGTAGATGAACAGGACCGACAGCGTCCGGAACACGACATTGTTGACGCCGTGTTCGCTCAGGTCGCGGTTCTGGTCGAGGTTCCAGCGATTGGCGAGCCGGTTGAACAGATACGGGATGTAGGTTTGCAGCTGGTCCCTGGTCCTCGGCGGACCCGACTTCCATCTGCTCTTGGATTCTCTGGCCATTATCTCTTGCGACTTTGCTTCTTGCTCTCGGTACGAAGTTTTGACGAGAGCGATTTCAACACGGACAGGGCGATGTCCAGCTCCTGGGCCGAAACGTTATCGAGCCGTTTGCCGAGATGCTTCTTGTGGACGTCGGCCGCTTTCCTGAACAGCGCTTCGCCCTTCGGCGTCAGGCGCACGATGAAGGAGCGCCGGTCCTCGCTCGACATCTCCTTGCTGATGAGGTCGTCGGCGAGAAGACGCTGCACGAGGCCCGAGACATTGCCGCCGGTCACTTTGAGGTTTTGCGACAGCTGCCCGAGCGCAAGTCCGTCCCTGTAGCGATCGAGCAGGGCCAGCACGTCGAATTTTGCGAGCGACAGGCCGAACTCGGAGCTCAGCATCGAATTCAGCGAGGCGAACAGCTCGCCATGCAGCGACAGCAATTGAAGCCAGAGCCGGGTCTCGATCTGCCCAGGGACGGGAACAATGTTCTCTTTGAGTGCTGCCGGCATCGCATGACCATCGAGTACAGAATGTCTCGTCGATTGGGGTGAATTATCGCGGGTCTTTCGCTCCGATTAGCAACCTGAGAATCGTAGTCAAGATTGATCCTGACGTCCTGCGAGGCGAACGGCAATCCAATCCTGCGTCCCGCGCCGATGGAATCATGCAAAAGTCTTGATGGTCTGGATCACGCCGTCGAGCTCCTTGCCGGCGCTGTCCTTCAGTGCCGCCTCGCGCAGGCGGCGCGCCCAGTCGGCGGCGTCATCGCGCCGTTCCACCAGCTTGATCGCCGCCAGCGTCTTGTCGAATTTCGACAGCCCCCGGCTGTGGGTATCGGAATAGCCTTTCACGAGGCGGCGGCATTGCAGGATCTCGACACCGAGCTGGTAGTTGGTGCCGACCGCGTCGGTCGCGGCCTTGAGCCATCCGTCGCGGTGAGCCGTCTCGATGGCGTGACGCAGCGAGCGGCGGCGCAGGCCGCGCAGGCCGCCCACGACATAAAGCGCCAGGAACCACGGCAGCGAGTAGGTCCGCACCCGGCGCCCCCGGTTGACACGGCGATCGAGCCAGCCAAGCAGGCGAGGCTTTCCGCCAAGCCAGCGGCCGAAGCCCGCGGGCAGCACGCCCATGACCTCCTCCATGCGGGGATGCATGAATTCGGTGGTCTGGAGCAGCTGTCCTTCCGACATCTCGAGCTCGGTCTCGATGCGCGCGCGGCGACCGGCGCGCGTTTTGAGGTCAGCGACGCGGATGACGTCGTCGTAGGTCATGGCGTTGGCGAGGTACTTTGCCGCGGCTTCCGTGAAGGCATAGGCCCGCGCGCCACCGCCGGCGTTCCGGTCGGCCGTGTGCAGCGTCTTGAGAATGTCGAGATACTCGGTGCCATAGGCGACGTCCTGGAAGTCGACCACCTTCTTCAGGCCGGCACGGGCCATGGTGAGTGCGGGCTCGGGGAGCTCCTGCTTCAATCTTGCGACGAGCGCGGCAAGATCYGGATCGGGCGTTGCGGGAGTGGGGAGACTGCCGGCCTGTTTCGGTTGCGGCGGCGCTGCAACGTCGGCAGCGCCGGTCTTGACCCGGTCAAAGGCGGCCTCGAACGTCTCGACGCTGGCCTTCGCGCCTTTCCCGCCTGCGCGGATCACGTCGAGATAGCTGTCGCGGCTGAAGGGCAGCACACCGGCTGCCGCGAGCGCGCCGAACATCGCGGCCGAGATGACGCTGCCATGCGCGATCGCGAGTGCGTTCAGGTCGAAGATGATCTCGGTCTTGGCGGCAACCCCGATGGCGCCGGTGACGGCGCCGCCGTCGGCGATGCCGTTGCCCGGCGCGATCTTCTCGCCGATCGCAAAGGACCGGTGGTTTGAGGCGATCAGCGTGGTGCGATCCGGCGTCACCAGGCCGCGCAGGATCGATCGGCCGGCCTCCATGAACTCCGCCGCCATCACCACGTCGACGTCGCCGGGCGTCGGCATCAGCGACAGGATCGGCTTGCGGCCGTCGAGCGGCGGCATCGCCTCGATATAGTAGATCGTGGCACCGGTGCGCTGCGCGACGCCGGGCACCGAGGTCGACTGCGCGACCCAGCCATGGTTCTCGGCAAGCTGCACGATCCAGTCGGTCAGGACGCCGCCGCCCTGGCCGCCCATCGCGACGATCGCGATCGAGATCGGCCGCTCGGTTGCCTCGCCCGCGGCGGGGAGGGCCAGCCGGATCGTCTCGTCCCTCATGCCAGTGCCTCGAGTGCCGGGCGCCGGCGATCACGCCGCCGTTGCAGCCAGCCGATCACGGCCATGGCGACCCTGGATTTGAAAATGTCCCAGCGGGTCGGATTGTGGATGACGTCGGCGCGATAGAACGAGGGGCAGAGCACGGCGGCCTCGGCGACCTCGCCGCAATTGCCGCAGCCGACGCAGGTATTGTCGATCGCCGCGACCGGATCGTCGCGCAAGGGATCGTCGAGCTGCTTCACCGACAGCGACGGGCAGCCGGAGAGCCGGATGCAGGCATGGTCGCCGGTGCACACGTCCTCGTCGACGCCGAAGCGCTCCTTGACGATGCGCACCCCGTCCTTGATCGCCTTGTTGATCTGCGGCTTCACACGGCGCTGCTTGTTCAGCATGCATTCGGAGGACGCGACGATGACCTTGGGGCCTTCGTCCTTGGTCGTCAGCGCTTCCTTCAGCGTGTCGCGCATCTTGCCGACGTCATAGGTGCGGTCGAGCTGACGCACCCACTGGCCGCCGATGCCCTTCACGGCCTTGACGATCGAATTGTTGGTGTCTCGCCGCTTGTTGATCGCGCGCGACGACAGGATGTCCTGACCGCCGGTCGCCGAGGTGTAGAAATTGTCGACGATGACGAACACGCCGTCATGCTTGTTGAACACGGCATTGCCGATGCCGCTGGTCAGTCCGTTGTGCCAGAAGCCGCCGTCGCCCATCACCGCGATCGAGCGCTTGTCGGCCTTGACGTTGAAGGCCGAGGTCGAGGCCGGGCCGAGGCCGAAGCCCATGGTGGTCGCGCCGATGTTGAAGGGCGGCAGGATCGAGAACAGATGGCAGCCGATGTCGGCCGAGACGTGGTGCTGGCCGAGCTCTTCCTCGACCAGCTTCATGGCGGCGAAGATCGGCCGCTCCGGGCAGCCCGTGCAGAGCCCGGGCGGACGCGCCGGCACGACCTGCTTGAGCTTCTCGACCGCGGGGTGATTGAGCACGGGCGCTGCGTCCGGCGCCGGCGGCCGGTTGCCGAGCAGCCGCGGCTCGGTCTTCTCCAAAAATTCCCTGACGCCGCCAAGCAGGACCTGCGCGGTGTAGTCGCCGCCCATCGGCAGCACGTCCTTGCCGTGGACGCGGGCCTGGATGTCCCTGCGGCGCAGCACCGTGTTGATCGCCTGCTCCAGATATTCCGGCTGGCCCTCCTCGACGATCAGCACGGCATCCTTGTCGACGCAGAACTCCGCGACCTCGGTGTCGATCACGGGGTAGGTGACGTTCATGACGTAGAGCGGGACTTGCGTGTTGCCATAGGCATCCGACAGTCCGAGATATTGCAGCGCGCGGATGACGTTGTTGTACATCCCGCCCTGCATGATGATGCCGACCTTGCCGTGCTTCGGTCCCATCCACTCGTTCAACTTGTTGTCCCGGATGAATCCGATGGCCGCGGGCATCCGCGTCTTGATCTTCTCCTGCTCGTGCTCATAGGCCGCCGGCGGCAGCACGATGCGATTGACGTCGCGCTTGGGATTGTTGAGCGCATCCTTGATGGTATGTGCCGGCTTGACGTTGTCCTTGCAGGCGAAGCTGCCGTGCATGTGACAGGCGCGGACGCGAACCTCGAGCATCACGGGCGTGTTCGAGAATTCGGAGAGCTCGAAGCCCTTCTCGATCAGGTTGACGATGCATTCATGGTCGGGGCGCGGGTCGAGCAGCCACATCTGCGATTTCATCGCAAAGGCATGGGTGCGCTCCTGCATGATGGAGGAGCCTTCGCCGTAGTCCTCGCCGACGATGATCATGGTGCCGCCGGTGACGCCGCCCGAGGCGAGATTGGCCAGCGCGTCGGAGGCCACGTTGGTGCCGACGGTCGACTTCCACGCCACCGCGCCGCGCAGGGGATACATCACCGAGGCCGACAGCATCGCCGCCGCGGCCGCTTCGTTGGCGGAGCTCTGGAACACGACGCCGAGATCGTCGAGCACGTCCTTGGCGTCGGCGAGCACGTCCATCAGATGCGAGATCGGCGAGCCCTGGTAGCCGCCGACATAGGCGACGCCCGATTGCAGCAGCGCCTTGGTGATGGCGAGAATGCCTTCGCCGCGGAACGTATCGCCGTCGCCGAGCCGGAGATCCTCGACTTCGCGAGCAAAAGACCGTTCAGCCATTGCACCCTCCAGAAATATGCGATAGCATACGTTTACATGTGAAGTAAGTCAACGCCGCGCCATGCTATCACGCTTGCGGACCTGCTCCGGCAAGGCGATCATGAGCCGGCGACAGGGTAGGGCCAATGCTGAAGCTGCCTCGCTTTAGAGCTGCCGCCGTCCAGGCTTCACCTGTCTATCTCAACGCCGGCGCGACAGCGACAAGGCGGCTTCACTGGTCCGTGAAGCCGCAGCGAATGGACGATATCGTCGATCTGCGGGTCAATCGGCGTCCGCTGGCGCCGCTTGGCCCGCGCAAACCGGAATGAAAGTTCGGGACGCGTCGCACGGACGACGCCACGAGACAGGACTTGGAGGATAGGATGCGCGAAAACACCGTCGGCCGGGCCAATGTCGAGGACACCCCCGAGCTCAAGGCCTATTACAAGGACCTCGAAAAGTACGAAGCCGGCGCCCTGTGGACGGTCGCCAACAAGATCGAGCCGTGGGCGCCGCAATCGGCATCGGTTCCCGTGCTCTGGCGCTACAACGATCTGCGCGAGCACGTGCTGCGCTCGGTGGAGCTGGTCTCGCCGGAGAAGGCGGGGCGGCGGGTGATCTATCTCAACAATCCCGGCCGCCGCGACGTCTCGGCCGCGGTCGGCTGGCTCTATTCGGGATTGCAGGTGATGCACCCCGGCGAAGTCGCGACCGCGCACGCGCACTCGGCCTCGGCCCTGCGCTTCATCATGGAGGGGGCGGGCGCCTACACCATCGTCGACGGTCACAAGATGACCCTGGGGGCTCGGGATTTCGTGCTCACGCCGAACGGCACCTGGCACGAGCACGGCGTCGAAGGCAATGGCTCCGTCTGCATCTGGCAGGATGGCCTCGACATCCCGCTGGTCAACGCGCTGGAGGCGAATTTTTTCGCGGTCCATCCCAAGGTGCAGCAGGAAGACTCCGGCTATCCCGTGGACGACATGACCAAGACCTGGGGCAATCCCGGTCTGCGGCCGGCGGATTCGCGATGGTCGAAGGGCTATTCCCCGATGTTCAAATACGAGTGGGAGCCGACCTACGAGTCCTTGCGGAAGTATGCCGCCGCGACCGATGGCTCACCCTATGACGGCATTCTCATGAACTACGTCAACCCGATCACCGGCGGGCACGTGATGCAGACGATCGGCGCCAGCATGCAGCTGCTGCGGCCGGGCGAGAAGACGAAGTCGCATCGGCACACCGGCAGCTTCATCTACCAGGTCGCCAAGGGCCGCGGCTATTCGATCATCGCCGGCAAGCGTTTCGACTGGCAAGAGCGCGACATCTTCTGCGTTCCCTCCTGGGCCTGGCACGAGCACGGCAACGCCTCGGACAGTGAGGACGCCTGCCTGTTCTGCTTCAATGACCTGCCCGTCATCGAGGGCCTCGGCTTCTACCGGGAAGAGGCCTATGGCGACAATGCGGGCCACCAGCCAGTGGCGGCCTGACGTCACCCGCAATTCAACCGAAAGAGCCGGATAGAGATTCGATGCGCCTTGTTACCTACACTTTGGGCTCCAGCGGTGCCCGCCTCGGGGTCCTCGTTGATGGATTGGTCGTAGACGTCGAGCACCTCGGTGCGTCGCAAGGCTTTGCATGGCCGAGCGACATGCTGTCGTTCATCGACAACAGCGTGACACTGTTGCCGGCGCTCAGGGAATGCCTGGACAATACCAATGGACGCTTGCCGGCCGGCTCCGCCGTTCCGGTCGAGGACGTCAAGCTGCAGGCGCCGATCCCGCGTCCGCGAAAGAACATCTTCGGCATCGGGCTGAACTATCGCGCGCATGTGGCGGAATCCGCCAAGAGCCTGGATACCGACAAGGACCTGCCGAAGCAGCCGGTCGTCTTCTCCAAGCCGCCGACCTCGGTGATCGGCCCGGGCGCGGCGATCCAGCACAACGCGAAGATGACGCAGCAGCTCGACTGGGAAGTCGAGCTCGCCGTCATCATCGGCAAGACCGCAACCCGCATCGCGACCGAGAAAGCGATGGAGCACGTCTTCGGCTATTCGGTGATGATCGACATTTCCGCGCGCGACAATCGCCGCGCCGGCCAGTGGATCTTTTCCAAGGGCATGGACACCTATGCAC
>NZ_JBFUES010000083.1:0-13594 GCF_056403875.1 Bradyrhizobium sp. P2_E8 | reverse complement strand
TCGACGGCGTGTTCAGCCGCGATTATGCCGTGGTTCAGGCGGTCGTGCTCTGCACAGCCGCCTTGTTCCTCCTGATGAGCCTGATTGCCGACGTCGCCTATGTGCTGCTCAATCCGAGGCTCAGGCCATGAGCTCGATTGAGACGGCACCGGTCGCAAGTCAGGCGCGCGCCGCCGCTCCTTCGGAAGTTCGTCGCCTGTTGCGCGAACCATCCGCCGTCATCGGGGCCACGATCATTCTGTTCTTCGTCGTGCTGGCGTTGTTTGCCTCGTGGATTGCGCCGTACGATCCAAACTCGCCGGACTGGATGGCGATTCGCGCGGCACCTGGTGCGGCACACTGGTTCGGCACCGACGATCTCGGTCGGGACGTGCTGTCGCGCGTGATCTTCGGCACGCAGGCCTCGCTTGCCGCCGGCATGATATCCGTGACGGTCGCGGTGCTGATCGGCCTCCCGTTTGGTCTCATCGCCGGCTATTTCGGCGGCCTCACCGACATGGTGATCTCGCGCCTCGCCGATGCGCTGCTCGCTTGCCCATTTCTGGTGCTGGCGATTGCGCTCGCCGCGTTCCTGGGCCCCAGCCTGCAAAACGCGATGATTGCCATCGGCATTTCCGCGGTGCCGGTCTTCGTGCGTGTTGCGCGTGCCGAGACGCTGGTTGTCTGCACCGAGGATTACATCGCGGCGGCCCGGTCCCAGGGCCTCGGGCATCTCGCCATCCTGACCGGACAGGTGCTGCCGAACGTGCTTGCACCGACGATCGTGCAGGCGACGCTGACCATGGCGATTGCAGTTCTCGCTGAGGCGAGCCTGGCCTTTCTGGGGCTTGGCCAGCTTCCTCCGGCCCCGTCATGGGGCGCCATGCTCGACGTTGCCAGGCAATTTCTCGGCGAGGCGCCGTGGATGGCATTTTGGCCCGGGCTCGCGATCATTGCGCTCGTCATCGGATTCAACCTGATGGGTGACGGCCTGAATGATGCTCTCAATCCCAGGCAGTAGACGGACGGCGCGACGATCTGCCGGCCTTGAATGGCTGGAGAGCCGTTGATGACCGCCGTGCTCAGGCCCCGGCGGTGATGGGGAGACTGCTCGCGCAACTCCATCACCGTCACCCCCGCGCAACAGCGAAGCCGTTGTCGCCGGGATGACGGAGCTGAAGCTGTCGCAAAGACGACGGTGAGAAGCGTCCCCCCTCAACTCCGGTACCAGCTCGCCAGATTCCACGTCGTGACGTCCCAGCCCGAGATGTCGGTCATGAGGCTGTTGACGGAGCCGCCGACGATGTTGCGCGAGAGCAGCGGCACGAGCACGTTGGCTTCGCAGAAGATCTCGTTGACCTTGATCAGCAGCGCGGCGCGCTTGACCGGATCGAGCTCGCTCTGCGCGGCCTTGTAGGCCTTGTCGGCCTCGGGATCGGACCAGCGCGAGACGTTGCGGCCCAGCCACTTGTTCTCCTTGGACGATACCTCCCAGGACACGCACTGGTTCAAAAACCGCTCCGGATCAGGCTGCGGCTGCGTCGTGTTGTACATCTCCATGTCGCAATAGAGCTTCGAGTAGGTGTCGGGGTTGCCGACGTCGGACGAGAAGAACACCGATCCGGTGACCGACTTGATCTCGATGTCGATCCCGGCCTTCTGGCAGGCCTGCTTGATGATGGCCTGCGTCTTCTGCCGCGGGGCGTTGATCGAGGTCTGGAAGACGTATTTGAGCTTCTTGCCGTCCTTCTCGCGAATGCCGTCAGCGCCCATCTTCCAGCCGGCCTCGTCGAGGATCTTGTTCGCCTTGTCGACGTTGAACTCGTATTTCAGCTTGCTCGACTTGAACTGGCTGGGCTGGTTGACGAAGCTTGCCGTCGCGACGGCGGCGCGGCCGTAGATGAATTTCTGGATGGCCTCGCGATCGACCAGCAGGTTGAACGCCCGGCGAACGGCCGGATCGGACAGCGTCGGGTGCCTGGTCTTGGCGTTCGAACGCTCGCCGTCGACCTCGGTCCACGGGTCCGTCGTGTTGAGGACGATGAACTCGACGCCGCCGGAGAGCGTGAACTCCACCTTGCCTTTGCCGCTGGCCTCCATGCGCTTGAGGACTTCGTCCTCCACCAGCAGGTTCCAGGCATAGTCGTATTCGCCGGTCTGCAGCACGGCGCGCGCGGCGGAGACCGCATCGCCGCCGCCCTTGACCTCGATCGTGTCGAAATGCGGCTGGTTCTTGACGTGATAGTCGGGGTTGCGCTCGGCCAGGATCAAATCGCCCGGCTTGAACTCGACGAATTTGTACGGTCCGGTGCCGACCGGCTTCAGATTGCCCGGCGCGTCGCGCGACTTTGCGCCGGCATAGTCGCCGAAATGATGCTTCGGCAGGATCTGGCCGACGGAGCCGACAAAGGGGTCGGCCCAGAACGGGGTCGGGGCTTTGAAGATCACCTTGACGGTGTGGTCGTCGATCTTCTCGACCTTGATGTTCTGGTAGGACCCCGTGGTGTACGCCGCCGTCGCCAGGTCCGCGGCATATTGCCAGGTGAAGACGACGTCGTCGGCGGTGAAGGGCTTGCCGTCATGCCACCTCACGCCCTGCTTCAGCTTCCAGGTCACGCTGGTGCCATCCGGCGAGAGGCCGCCGTTCGCCTTGATCGGAACCTCGGCGGCGAGGCAGGGGATGAGGTTGCCCTCCTTGTCCCAGCCGGCGAGCGGCTCGAAGAAGATGCGCGAGGCGACCTGGTCTTTGGTGCCGAGCGCGAAATGCGGATTGAGCAGGGTGGGGGCCTGCCAGATCAGGATCTTGAGCGGGCCGCCGCCGCCGGCCTTGGTCGGCTTGTATGGCAAGGTGGCATCCGCCATCGCCACATCGTTCCAGAGCAGGATCTGGCTCGCAACGGGCGCCGCGATCCCGACCGCGGCCAGTGTCCGGATGAACGAGCGCCGCGACAGCGTGCCGTCCTTCACCTCCGCGATGGCCTTGCGGATTTCGTTCTCGTTCATCGGATGAGCTCCACCTTCGCAAAGAAAAGTCGTCCCCGGCAACCCATCATGTTTCATCATGGACGAGGCGGCAATGCCGACAAGGCGGGGAACGCCTGCGACGAAATGACGAAGGTGCGTATGGCGCGGTCGTGCCGCCGCGACGATGCATCGGGCCCAGCCCGGCGGGGCATCGTCAATTCGGCTTCGCTAGTCGCTCCGCACGTAGCGCCAGAGCAGGTCGGCGATTTCGAGCCGCCGCTGTGCCTTCGCCTTCTGCGAGGACATGTCGGTTGCGAATTGCGCCTCGAACGTATGCCGGTTCGCAACCGAGAAGAAGCAGAGCGCGTTCAGCGACATGTGCAGTTCGATCGGATCGATGCCGGGCCGGATCGCGCCGGCGCGAATGCCCCGGTCCAGCACCGCGGCGATCTGGCTGACGATCGGCCGCGTCATCTCCCTGAGCTTCTTGCTGCCGCGGATATGCCGGCCGCGATGGATGTTCTCGATCGTGACCAGCCGGACATATTCCGGGTTGGCCTGGTCGAAATCGAAGGTGAACTCGGCCAGCCTGCGAATCGCGGCCTCCGGCTCGAGCGCTTCGAGGTGAAGCTCCTGCTCGGCAGTGCGCATCTTGGCGTAGGCCATCTCGAGCACGGCCGTGAACAGCTCTTCCTTGGAGTTGAAGTAGTAGAAGATCAGCCGCTTGGTGATGTTGGCGCGCGCGGCGATGGCATCGGTATTGCCGCCGGCGAGGCCGTTCTCGGCGAATTCCGCGAATGCGATCTCCAGGATCTCGCGCTTGGTGCGCTCCCGGTCGCGCCGCCGCACCGGCGGCTGCTTCGCGTCGTCCGCGACAGGCTTCTCCTTGGGTCTCATCCGGCGGTTCGGTCCTTTGCATCCGGCCAGGCCTGCTTGCCCCTCCATCCATAGCGAAATCGGCGGTCCTTGACAGCAATTATCCCGTGGATTAATTGTAATTAACCTACGGATTAATTAGCCATGACGGATCTCGGCCTTGCTCATCTGACGGCACTGGACCTTGCGCCTGTCGCGCTTGCGGCCGAGGCCGCGCGTGCCGGCTTCAGCTTCATCGGCCTGCGCGTGATCCCCGTGACAGCCGGCGGACCTGCCTATCCGACGCGGGTGGGAACGGACGCGCACCGTGAGCTCAAACGGTCTCTCGCCGGCGAGGGGGTGCGCCTGAACGAGATCGAGTTCGTTCAGCTCACACCTCGCGTCGACATTCCGGCGCTCGCGGGCCTGTTCGAAGCCGCCGCCGACCTCGGCGCGGTGGCGGTCATTGCATCGGGGGATGACGACGATCCGGTCCGCCTCACTGCGCATTTCGCTGATCTCTGCGACCTCGCGCAGCAATTCGGCCTGCGTGTCGATCTGGAGTTCATGCGCTGGCGTGCGATTGGCTCGCTGCCGCAGGCCGAGGCGATCGTGCGTGGCGCCGGCAAGGCCAACGGCACCATTCTCGTCGATGCGCTGCATCTCCATCGTTCCGGCGGCAAGCCGGGCGATTTGATCTCGATACCCGCGCACCATTTGCGGGCCGTGCAGATCTGCGACGCCGTCGCGGACATGCCCGCGAGCGATGCCGCCATCATCGCCGAAGCGCGCGAAGGCCGGTTGCCGCCGGGCGAGGGCGCCTTGCCGCTCGGCGAGCTCCTCGAAGCGCTTCCCGCAGACGCCAGCCTCAGCGTCGAGATGCCGCTGCCGGCCTTGGCGGTGCGGGCCCGGCTCGCCACGGCGTTCAACGCCACGAGGCGCCTGCTCGAGCATCAGTCGCGCGGAGCGTCGCGGCCAGACCATCGCCGCGAAGCCGGCGGCCCAACCCAGATACGGACGACGTGAGATGAAGAACATCACGATAGGCGTCATCGGCGCGGGACTGATCGGGCGGAAGCACCTCACGAAGCTTGCCGAACGGGACGACTATGACCTCGTCGGCATCGCGGACGTGAGCGCCGATCGGGTCGCAGCCGATTATCCCGGGACCCCTGTCTTCGCCGACTACCGGAAACTGCTCGACGAGGCGCGGCCGGAGGCCGTGATCATCGCCTCGCCCAACCAGCTTCATGCCGAGCAGGGCATCGAATGCGCCAGGCGCGGCATTCACATCCTGATCGAGAAGCCGGTCACGGATACGGTGGAGACCGCGGCAAGCCTGATCGCCGAGGTGCGCAAGGCCGGCATCCAGTCGCTGGTCGGGCATCACCGCCGCCACCATCAGCAGGTCAGGACGCTGAAGGCGACTTTGGGAGACAAGCGGATCGGCGATGTCGTCGGGGTGTCGGCGATCTGGGCCACCCACAAGCCGGCCGCCTATTTCGAGATCGCGCCGTGGCGCTCGCAGGCCGGCGGCGGACCGATCCTGATCAACCTCATCCATGAGATCGATTTCCTGCGCTTCACCGTGGGCGAGATCGTCGCCGTGGAAGCGATTGCGTCGAACCGCCAGCGCAGCTTTGCGGTCGAGGACACCGCCGCGGCGCTGATCGAATTCGACAGCGGTGCGCTCGGCACCTTCTTCATCAGCGACAGCGCCGTCTCGCCCTGGACGTCCGAGCAGGGGCTCGGCGAGGCCCCCGAATTCCCGTTCAGCGGCGAGAGCAGTTATCGCTTCCTCGGACGAGCCGGGTCGATCGAATTTCCGGCGCTGGTGCAATGGTCGCAAGCCGGCGGCGCGCAGGACTGGAACAAGCCGATCCAGGCCCAGCGCATCCATGCCTCTTCGATTGACCCCTACGTCGCCCAGCTCGACCATTTCCGCGACATCATTCGCGGCAACGCGCGGTCATTGCAGCCGATCGAGGACGGCGCGCGAAGCCTGATCGCGACCCTGGCGGTCGCCGAGGCAGCCGCCGGTGGACGACGCGTCGACCTGCGCCATCGCTACGAAACGCTCGTCCTGGCGGCGCATTGAGACGGGAGATGGATCCGATGGCCCGTCGCCTTATGCGCCGCCCGGGCGCTTGACGCGAGTTGCGGTCGCCATGTCACGATCGCCATCGCCGATCGTGGAGACGCGCGTTCCCGGGTGACCGGCTGTGTCCCCCGAACATGGCCCCGCTCTTGCCGGCGAGTATGATGGATCGGTATAAACATCATACTCGGAGGGGTGGCGTGGTTCAGTCAGGTGGTGTCGCGAGGCGGGCGTTCGGGCCCGGCGTGCTGTTCGGTGGGCTGATCGCCGCCAACATCGCCGCGTGGGCCTTCGCCTTCGCGATGTTCGGCGACCGGCCCGCGGTGATGGCGACCGCGCTGCTCGCCTGGGTGTTCGGCCTGCGTCACGCCGTCGATGCCGACCACATCGCCGCGATCGACAATGTCGTGCGCAAGCTGATGCAGGCGGGCGACACGCCGCGAAGCGTCGGCCTGTATTTCGCGCTCGGTCATTCCACGGTCGTCCTGGCCGCGACCACGCTGCTCGCGCTCGGCGTCGTCAGCCTCGGCGGCGACGGCCTGCTGAAGGAGATCGGCGCCCTGATCGGCACCTCGGTGTCGGCGCTGTTCCTGCTGGTGATCGCGGCGATCAATCTCGCCATCTTCGTCGGCCTGTGGCGGATCCTGCGCGAGGTGCGCGAGCAAGGCATTCATGACGCCGCGCAGCTCGAGGCGCTGCTCGCGGCCCGCGGAGTCCTGGCGCGCCTGCTCGGCCCGATGTTCCGCCTCGTCACCAAACCCTGGCACATGTATCCGCTCGGCTTGCTGTTCGGGCTCGGCTTCGACACCGCGACCGAAATCGGGCTGCTCGGCATCTCCGCCACCGAAGCCGCGCGCGGCGCCTCGCTCGCGCATGTGCTGGTGTTCCCCGCCCTGTTTGCCGCCGGCATGGCGCTGGTCGACACCGCCGATTCCGCGTTGATGGTGAGCGCCTATCGCTGGGCCTTCGTCGATCCCTATCGCAAGCTCTGGTACAACCTCACGATTACCGGCGCCTCGGTCGCGGTCGCGCTGTTCATCGGCGGCAYCGAGGCGTTGGGGCTTATCGGCGACCGGCTCGGTCTGTCCGGCGGGCTGTGGTCGCTGGTCGAGGCCGTCAACGACTCGCTCGCCAATTTCGGCTTCGCGGTGATTGCGCTGTTCGCGCTCGCCTGGCTCGTCTCGGTCGTGACCTATCGCCGCATGTCAACGCGAGAACGAACCAGATCACCTATGCCTACGGTTCGCTGCTGAAGACCGATACGCTCTTTAATCTCTGCACATCGGGCACGGCGCCGACCGCCGTCTGTCAGAACGGCGTGATGGACTACGTGCTGCACCCGGTCGAGCCGCTGACATTCCGCCTCACCATGGCCGGGACGTTCTAGGCCGTGTACCTATAAACCCGGCGGCGTCATGTGACTGGTGACTACCTCCGCTTTGCTCCTATAGCGACCAAGCTCGTGCGGCAGCGCGGTATGTCGCGAAGGGCCGCTTCCAGACATGCCTGTAAATTAGCGCGGTCCGCCGAATTAGCCCATTTGACGGGCCTCCAGCTTTCGCGTCAGCGTCGTCGGGAAGCTATGCGCTCAATATCGGCCGCGCATTGATCATTAAGAAGATCACCGAGCCTGCCCACATCCTTGATACCGAAGTACACGTTGCAAGGTGTCTCGGCCAAACGGAAGTGAGGCAACCTGCGCCAGAATACTTTCACGCATCTGCGGTCACGAAAAACTGGCTCAGATCTATATGGGTCGTATCTGAGTTCGCCAAACGAGCCGACGATATGGCGGACGCTTACATTTCCGTAGCTCCACAAGCCGGCATAGACGCGAGCGCCGTTGAGATATTTCAAATCATATGTAGCAAAGCCATCCGTATCGGCGACGCTCTTGAAGTACCTAAGCCATTTGACGAACATTCTTGTCTGATCGATTTTTACGATCATTCGTTCTGTCGTGAGAATATACGCAAAGGCCCCGCCGATCCCCAGCGCGAATAACTGAGGTATGAAGGCAAATACGACTATCACGCAGACAACTATCCATCGTCCTCTTACGAGCCCTTCAATGGCGTGTTGCTCGGGTGTTAGCGCATAAATTCCATGATACGCGAACAGCGCCAGGCAAAAAGCTCCCCACGTAGGAACTGCCGTTGAGCAGAAGAAAGTACTGAACCATCCTGGCGTGCCGATCCAGATAACGCGCTCGTCTTCACTCAGCTTGGGTGTCACCCCAGAGGCGTCGACCAGGTCTTTAGGCGGATCGAATACCGACAGACCGCGCTTAATCATTGATAGAAAACTCACTGGCAAGGCGCGGGCAAAAGTCGAAATTGTCCCGCTGCGTCTGAACCTTAGCAGAAGAGGTGGGCGCGCGCCGCGATCTGCGGCTGGATCCGAACTTGCCGCGTCCTATCCGTCGTACTGATCCGGCCCCATCGCCCACGACGTCTGATCATGGCCGAACGCGTAGTTCCGGTTGGTGACGACGGGGTTGCGATTGACCATCGGCCGCATGAACATCGGGTGGGTTGCGCTGCGCACCTCGTGCTCGACCGTGAACAGCTTCTTGCCGCTGTCGAGATCGACGATGTCGCAGAACCGGTACTGGTATTGATTGTCCTCGCGGGAGATCAGGTCGCGTGCGAGCAGCTTGCGGTACGGGCCGGAGAAATCGGTGATGTACATCTGCACGTGATGCCCGTCATAGTCGGGTTGCGGCCGATCGGTCTCGCGAAACAGCAGGTGCTGGTCGCGACCGGTCTTCACTGCGGCAACCTTGCCGTCGCCATTCCGCAAAGCGGCGGGCATGCCCATGATGTCGGGATAGAAGGCGCAAATCGCCGGCGCCGTTCCCATGGGCACCTCGAATTCGACATAGGGGATGCCGAGCGTGATGCGCCCGAAGCGCGTAGCGTCCGGTTCATGGATGCGCATGCGGTTGCCCCACGGACAGACGGCCTCGACATGGTCATTGTGTTCGGCAAACGTGAATGCCGTGCCCTCGAGCTTCTTCGCGACCGATGCCAATCGCGCCAGTAGCGCCTCGCGTCCCTCGATCACGAGGCCGGTATGGCCTCGCAGCACCTGCGGCCTGCCGCTCGGCAGGTGAAACTGGCTCCGCCCGGCGTTGATCCACATGTTGGTGTCGGACACCATCAGATAGGGATCGCGGGTGAGCCCAAGTCCCGTGACGTAGAATAACGTCGCCRGGCGCTGATCCGGAACCTGGATGTTGACGTGCTCGAAATGGATCGCGTTGCCGAGATCTTCAGCGGATCGATCGAATTGTTGCGGCATGGCTGTGCGCTCTGGGGGTGGGACGGACGGGCCATAGTAGAGCAGAACATCGGCCAGTCGAACCGTCGTGCGATCACATCTGCTGAGAGAGGCATGCTGTCAGCCACCTTGCCCCGGCAACCAGTCCCTGTAATCTGGCGGGAAGACATCAAGGAAAGGGTCGATGGGGGGAGTTCTGGAAGGCGTGCGCGTCCTGGATTTCGGACGCTATATCGCAGGGCCCTATTGCGCGACCTTGCTGGCCGAATTCGGCGCCGAGGTCATTCGTGTTGAAAAGCGCGACGGCAGCGAGGACCGCTTCGTCGCGCCGGTCGGCGAAGGCGGCGAGGGCGCGCTGTTCCTCCAGGTCAACCGCAACAAGAAGTGCATCACGCTCGATCCGATGAAGCCGGAGGGGCAGGAGGTGATGCGCCGCCTGGTTGCGACCGCGGACGTGGTCGTCGCCAACCTGCCGCCGCAGACCCTGCGTGCGATGAAGCTCGATTACGACTCGCTTCGCGCGATCAAGCCCGACATCATCCTGACGACGGCAACCGCATTCGGCGGGCCGGGGCCCTGGTCCGACCGCGTCGGCTTCGACGGTGTCGGCCAGGTCATGTCGGGGTCGGTGTACATGACCGGCGCCGGCGATYCGCCCTACCGCGCCGCGGTCAACTGGGTCGATTTCGGAACCGCGCTGCACTGCGCGTTCGGAACGCTCGCCGCGCTGATGGAACGTGCGAAATCCGGGCGCGGGCAGATCGTCGAGGGCGCGCTGCTGGCTACCGCGCTGTCCTTCACCAATGCCACGCTGATCGAACAGGCCGTCATCAACGTCAACCGCGTTCCAACAGGCAATCTCGGCCAGACCGCCGCGCCGGCCGACATCTACCGCACCAGGGACGGCTGGGTGCTGTGCCAGGTCACCGGTCATCCGCTGTTCAAGCGCTGGGCGAAGCTGATGGGCGAGGAGGACCAGTGGCTGAACGATCCGCGCTTTGCCGACGATATCAGCCGCGGCAACAACGGCCCCGTCATCAGCGAGCGGATGGCGCGCTGGTGCGCCGAGCGCACCACGCAGGAAGCCGTCGACACGCTGGGCAACGCCATGATTCCGACCGGGCCCGTGCTCAGCCCGCAACAGGCGCTGGATCATCCGCACATTCGCGCCGCCGGCTTCATGCAGGACGTCGATTATCCGGGCTTGCCGAAGCCCGCGCCGGTGGCGCGAGCCGCCGTGCGGCTGTCGGAAACGCCGGGTGACATCGCGAGCCGCCCGCCGACGCTCGGCGAGCATACCGATCGTATCCTCGCCGAGCTCGGCTATGACGCAGCCGCGATCGATGCACTTCGGCAAAGCGGCATCGTCTAGCCGGGTCGGCGAGCGACCATCAGCGCCCATTCGCAAGCGTGAGCGCGGCCTTCACCGCGTTCTCCAGAATCTCCTCCGACAATTGCCTGTCGCTCACGGCGCGCGACAATTGCAGCGCGCCGACCATGGTCGCATAGACCGAAATCGCGCGTCGCCGCCGCTCCGCAGCCGAGCCATCCGACATCTGCGCCGCCATCAGCGCGATGATGTCGGACATCTTTCCGGTGAAGGCTTCGCGCGTCGCCTTGGGATGCCGCGCGATCTCGGACGCGAGCGCCGCAGTCGGGCAACCGGCCGCTGCGTGGTCGCGGTGACGCGGGGAGAGGTAGTCGCGGATCGTGGTCTCCAGCGCGATGCCGTTTGCGAGATTGTCCTTGTGCCGCTGCTCGCGCCGCTCCAGCGCATCCAGCAGCACCGCGCGCACCAGATCCTCCTTGGATTCAAAATGTGTGTAGAAGGCGCCGTTGGTCAGGCCGGCCTCGGACATGATGCCGGCGAGGCCCACGGCGGCGATGCCGCTCTCGCGGAACTGCGCCGAGGCGATGTCGACGATGTGCCGCCGTGTCGCGTCCCGGTGTCCCTTGTCGTACCGCGCCAATCGCGCCTCCTTGGGATGCCCACCCCGGCCAACGAAATCGTGAGGAGGGGGCTATTGCATTACGATCATAATATTACATTATGGGCGTCATGCAATGGGCGGCCGATCGGCGGCGGTCCGGCAGGCGCGCAAGGACCATGGCCATGTCAGTCGAGGATGCCGCCGCCCCGGCCTTGTCCGGCGCGCAAGTCGTGGCCCATGCCGCGGCTCCGCTTCGCCAGGCGGCTGCGCCAGGCGTCGCCGTCACCCCAAGCGCGGCGGAGCAGAGGCGAGCGGCCCTGCTGACCGCGCCGATCCTGCCCACGCTGCTCAAGCTGGCCGCGCCGACCGTGACCGTGCTGGTGGCGCAGACCGCGGTGAATATCGCGGAGGCCTACTATGTCGGCTTTCTCGGCACCGATGCGCTGGCGGGTGCCGCGCTGGTGTTCCCGATCTTCATGCTGATGACCATGATGTCGAATGGCGGGTTCGGCAGCGGCGTTGCGTCCTCGGTGGCGCGTGCGGTCGGCGCGGGGCGTCGCGACGACGCCGAGGCGGCGCTGTTTCATGCCGTCGTGCTCGCCATCCTCGCCGGCGGCGTGTTCACGCTCGGCGTGATCCTGGGCGGCCCTTTGCTCTACCGTACCCTCGGCGGCCAGGGCGATGCGCTCGCTGCGGCCACCACCTATTCCAACTATCTGTTCGCCGGCGCCATTCCGGCGTGGATCGTCAACCTCCAGGCAGCGGCACTGCGCGGTTCGGGCAACGTCAAGGTGCCCGCGCTGGTGACGCTGGTCGGCGCGATCGTGACCATCCCGGTCTCGCCGGCGCTGATCTTCGGCCTCGGGCCGATCCCGCGGCTCGGCATCGGCGGCGCCGGCGTCGCCTTCGGCCTCTACTATGGCGCGGCCATGCTGTTCCTGCTGCGCTACATGGCCTCGGGTGCGACCGGCCTGACGCTGCACATCGTGCCGCTCCGCCCAAGAATCTTCGGCGACATGCTGAAGGTCGGCATCCCCACCGCCTTCAATGCGGTGCTGACCAACCTTACCGTCATCCTCGTCACCGGCGCGGTCGGCCTGTTCGGCACCTCCGCGCTCGCAGGCTACGGCATCGCCTCGCGGCTCGACTACATCATGATCCCGCTGCTGTTCGGCATCAGCACGGCGACTCTGACCATGGTCGGCGTCAACATGGGCGCGGGCCAGACCGCGCGGGCGCGTCGGATCGGCTGGATCAGCGGCATCGTGGGCACGGTCATGACCGGGACGATCGGCCTCTTGGTCGCGATCTTCCCGACCACCTGGCTCAATCTCTTCAGCCACGATGCCGAGGTGGTGAGCGAAGGCATGACCTATCTGCGCATCGTGGCGCCGGCCTATGCCGCCCTCGGCTTCGGCTTCGTCACGTCCTTCGCGGCCCTGGGCACCGGGCGCGCCATGGGACCGCTCGCCTCCTCGATCGCGCGGATCCTGATCGCCGCCGGCGGCGGCTGGATCGCGGTGGCAAGCTTTGGCGCGGGCATGGCGGGGCTCGCCACCATGGTCGCGGTGTCGCTCGCCGTTTATGCCGCGATCTGCGCCCTCGTCATGCTGTCGCCGTCAACGTGGCGGTCCGAATAGGCCCGGCTCACCTGATGCTAGCAAAGCCAACAGCCAGACAGCAGCAGCACGTTCGCCAGCAACTGTAGCGCCATCGGGCGCCGCGAATTCGTTTCCCGTTTGGTGCCGAATGGAGAAGGTGTGGCCCGCCCAGGCCGTCAATATGGATTTCCATTTTATTGATTTCATCCTGCGGAGAAGCGAATACGGTTCCAATCATTGTCGCAGACGTATGGAGACCAAGATGTCGTTTCGCCTCCCCCTGATCCTCTCGACCGTGCTCGCCGCCTGGTCGGCCGCAGCTAGCGCCGAGACCATCAAGATCGGCGTGACGCCGGGGCCGCACGCGCAGATCCTCGAGGCGGTGAAGCCGATCGCCGCCAAGCAGGGGCTCGATATCCAGCTGCTCGAGTTCTCCGATTATGTCGTGCCGAACGCCGCGCTCGATGCCGGCGAGATCCAGGCCAATTCGTTCCAGAACCAGCCGTATCTGGACAACCAGAAAGCCGACCGCGGCTACAAGATCGAGGCTGTCGGCCTGACTGTGAACTTCCCGATCGGCGTCTATTCGAAGAAGCACAAGGGCTTCGCCGATATCCCGGAGGGTGGCAAGGTCTCGATCCCGAACGATCCGACCAATGGCGGCCGCGTGCTGCTGCTCCTGCGCGACAAGGGCGTGATCAAGCTGAAGGATGGCACGGGCTTCAAGCCCACGGTGCTCGACATCACCGAGAATCCCAAGAAGCTGAAGTTCATCGAGGTCGACGCCGCGCAGGCGCCGCGCGCGCTCGACGACGTCGACGCAGCCGCGATCAACACCAACTATGCAACCCAGGCGGGCCTCGATCCGGTCAAGGATCCGATTC